>JAUYTA010000838.1 GCA_030695265.1 Bacteroidota bacterium | reverse complement strand
ATATTAGCCGCGATTGCTCAGCAAGATCCGCAGTTCACTTTTAACCGGATGACACAGTTATCGGTTAATCCGGGCTATGCTGGCAGCAGTGGAATGGTAAATGGCTTAATTTTAAATCGTTATCAATGGGATGGCATCCCTGGAGCCCCAAAAACACTGTTGTTTAGTGTTGAATCCGGGACCGAATTGTTTGGAATAAATAGTGGCGTTGGGCTGAATATTATCAGTGATGAGTTGGGATTTCAAAAAAATATTGCAGTAAGTTTCGATTATGCGTACCGAAAAGTGACTAAATGGGGAAATTTGGGCATTGGTGCATCAGCCGGATTTTACAACATGGCAATAAATGGTGACTGGAACACTCCGGAGGGAACCCCATGGACACCTTACGACGGTGATCCTGGAATTCCACAGAGTGATGTTAGTCAATTGGCGTTTGATTTGGGCTTTGGCATTTTTCTAAAATCGAACGATTATTTTATAGGGGCGTCTGTTACACATTTAAACCAGGCCTCCATTGTTTTTTCAGATCAGGCCAGTACCTATTTAGCAAGGCATTATTATCTGTCGGCAGGGTACAATATCAGCCTCTCTGATCCGTTATTTGAAATACAACCTTCAGTTCTTTTTAAAACTGATATGGTTGCTTATCAGGCAGATATTGCAGTTGATGTGGTTTACAAAGACAGATATTCTGCCGGATTGAATTACCGGATCAACGATGCAATTGGTGTTCTTTTAGGATTTGAATTGGTTAACGGGATGCGAATTGGATATGCATACGATATAATGACTTCTGCGTTAGCAGGTTACGGAAACGGTTCGCATGAAATATTTATTGGGTACAGTTTCGATTTGGGCAAAAACAGAAGTAAGAAATACAAGAGTGTGAGATTTTTATAAGGAAATTTAGAAGCAATATATAGCTGAAAATATGAAAAAACTTTTTTCTATTGGGTTAGTTATTTTGATGGCCGCTACTTTAAATAGTTGCAGCAAATCAGGTAACGGTGAACTAACAGGGGTTAAGGGAAGAGGAAAATGGTTTGAACCAACTCCTTACGGAATGACATTTGTGCACAGGGGATCTTTTAATCTGGGTCCCAACGATCAGGATGTAACTTCTTCAAATACATCTTCAAAAACTGTTTCTGTTGATGCTTTTTGGATTGATGACACTGAGATCACCAACAACGAATACAGACAGTTTATTCAGTGGGTCCGTGATTCAATTGCCAGAACATTGTTGTCGGATCAGTTTCCTGAATTTATGATTACTGAAGACAGGAAAGGAAATCCGGTTGATCCGCCTCGTATCAATTGGCGCGAAAAGCTTGAATGGAACAATCCAGACTATTCAGAAGCACTTGAGGAAATGTTTGTTCCTGAGAATGAACGTTTTTTCAAGAAAAGAGAAATCGATGCGCGTAAATTATTTTACGAATTCCATTGGATTGACCTTAAGCAAGCTGCACGAAGAGTGAATATGTACAATTATGAAACTCAAAATTACAATGGTACTGTTGTAAATGCCAAAGGAGAAGAAGAAGCCATTCAAAACCGCGCATCCTTTATTCTGCGTGACCAGACTCCTATTTATCCTGATACCTTGTGCTGGATACGGGATTTTACCTTTTCTTACAACGAACCCTGGGCGACCCGATATTTCTGGCATCCGGGATTTGACGTTTATCCGGTGGTTGGTGTTACCTGGAAACAAGCCAAGGCATTCTGTCACTGGAGAACCAAACTTTTGAATGATCTTCTTGCTTCAAGACAGGAAGCTACCTTGCACGATTACCGTTTACCCAGCGAAGTGGAATGGGAATATGCCGCAAGAGGCGATAAACAATTGTCAATGTTTCCGTGGGGAGGTTATTATACCCGTGAAAAAGACGGATCATTTATGGCCAACTTTAAACCTTTAAGGGGAAATTATATTGAAGACGGTGGAATGGCGACAATGAAGGTTGGAAGTTATGACCCCAATGATTTTGGGATTTACGACATGTCTGGCAACGTTGCTGAATGGACCAGTTCTGCCTATGATGAGGCATCTTACCAATACATCAATGATTTTAATCCGAATTTCGAATACAATGCAAAACCAGATGATGCCCCTGCGATGAAACGAAAAGTTACACGTGGAGGATCATGGAAAGATATTTCTGCCTATTTGCAGGTATCTACCAGAAGTTTTGAATACCAGGATACCACCAAATCATACATTGGTTTCCGTTGTGTTCGTTCTTCATTTGGAAATGAATTTTAATTACCACTTATAATACTGATCACATGAACGTTGGCGAAATTCTTAAGTCGAAAAAGTGGAAAGTTCTGATGGGTTATGTCTATGGCTGGGGTGCTGCGCTTGTACTCGTTGGCGCTTTATTTAAACTTCAGCACTGGAACCATTCCGGAATTATGCTTACCATAGGATTGCTAACCGAAGCTTTCATATTCTTCATTTCTTCGTTCGAACCACCGATGGAACAACCCGAATGGTCAAGGGTTTACCCTGAACTTCTGGATGATTATGAATTGTTGGAAACAGGAGAAGATGCAAAATCTTCTTTAAAATCAAACATCGATTCTTTACTTGGAAGCACAAATATTACTCCTGAACTTTTAACCAAAATAGGGAAGAGCCTGGTCGATTTGTCTAATACTGCATCAGGAATTAGCGATATCTCCTCGGCAACACTGGCTACCGACGTTTATGTCAAAAATCTCAACTCCGCTTCCGAATCAATGATTGCATTCTCTGATGTAAATGTACAGGCAAATGCAACATTAAGTAACTCAATTGGTGAATTGGTTGGAACGTATAGCAATACCGCCCATAAAATTTCTTTAACAGGCGAAGGGATGCTCTCCAAACTGAATGAATCGAGTGAAAAATTTACCCGTCAAATTGACGAATCAGGAAGTAAACTTGCAGAGTCGTATCATAAGCTTTCAGGGTCAATTGAGAAGGGGTTCAAAGAATTGGATCAAAACTCATCCAGTTATGGCGATAATCTTCAGCGGTTGAATAAAAATATTGAATCGCTGAATGGTAATTACGAAAAGCAGTTAAAAGGTACAAGTGATCAAATCCAGGCATCAAGCAAGTTCTTTGAAGATTTGAATCAAATGAATCAGATTATTGCTTCATCAGCTCAGGAAATGAAAAAATACAAAGAAAATGCTGAAAAATTGAATTCTCATCTCGATGCTCTTAATTCAATTTATGGAAATATGCTTGGTGCCATGAATTATAAGAAGAAGTAACTAATAGAGCCAATACTATGTCTTCAAAAAATTGCCCGGAATCAACGAGGCAAAAAATGATAAATATGATGTATCTGGTGCTGACAGCGATGTTGGCGCTAAATGTGGCATCCGAGGTTCTTGAATCATTTCGGGTTGTTGACGCCAGTTTAACCCAGACACTAAATATTGTTTCCCAAAAAAATGATCAGATTTACGGTTCATTTGATGCTGCATACATTGAAAATCCGACCAAAGTAAAGGAATGGAAAGATAAGTCGGATCAGGTAAGGCAAAAATCAAAAGCATTGATTGAAAAAATACAGGATTTAAAACAGGAATTGGTGCTTGCCTCTGGTGGAATTGTTGTTAAGGATGCCGGACCTGACTTTATTCTATCTCCTGAAGAACCTATAATGGTAAGTAATAACGGCGATACAATTTTGATAAAGAAGGAAGATGACCTGAATACTCCTTCAGAAATAATGATAAACAAGAAGAAAGGCACTGATTTACAAAACAGTATCAACGAATACCGTGATTTTTTGACCTCTTATCTTGAAGAAGGTACACCTATTTATGAAAATATTGTAAAACAATTGGATACTTCCGACCCTAAAATAAATATGAAGGAAGGTGGAGAGAAAAAGACCTGGGAGATATTGCATTTCGAAAGCAAACCATTGATTGCAGTGGTTACCCTGCTCTCAAAAATGCAGATTGATATTCAGAATGCTGAAACAAATATTATCTCAATGCTCTACGGTCAGATTGATGCCGCATCTTTTAAATTCAATAAGTTGGGCGCCAGAATTCTGGCCAAATCGACTTATGTACTCGAAGGTGATCAGTTTGAAGCCGAAATATTTCTGGCTGCCGAAGATACCACACAGCAACCTGAAATATTTGTCGGCAATACCAAACTTACAATGCGCGATGGTAAAGGCGTGTACAAAGCCACCGCTTCGCAGGTTGGTACTTTTCAGTGGGGGGGATTAATAAAATACCGAACTCCTGAAGGAAGTATAAATACTTACCCTTTCAAGGGTGAATATCAGGTGGGAAGGCCAAGTGTAACAATTTCGCCTACCAAAATGAATGTACTATATATGGGTATTCCAAATCCTATAGAAGTTTCAGTCCCAGGCGTGGCTTCTCAAAATCTTTCAGTTTCCATTTCCAACGGACGCATTGAAAAGACCGGCGAAAACTATTTCGTATATCCTTCAAAGGTGGACATTATGGGAAAAAATACTTCGATCACGGTTACTGCCGATATGAATGGAGAAAAACGTTCAATGGGCTCAAGGATTTTCAGGGTAAAAGAAGTTCCTCCTCCGGTGGCAACCATTGGTGGCTTGAACGGCGGTACACTTAAAAAAGAAGATTTGCTGGCAGAAGATGGAATATATGCTGAATTAAAAGACTTCGATTTTGATTTGAAATTTAGGGTCACACAATTTGATATTTCTTTTACCGGAACTTATGTGAAAACAGCTTCTTCTAAATCAAACAAATTCACTGATGAGCAAAAGACATTCTTAAACAATTTAACGCAAGGAAGTACTATATACATTGATAATATTGTAGCAAAAGGCGATGATGGAACCACACGCCCATTGTCTCCGATTGGATTTAAAATAAGATAGTTATGAAAAGATATTTGATATTATTTGGATTGTTGGTAGGATTGTTTGGGTCAATTACCCTTGAAACAAAAGCGCAGATAATTGACGGTGCATATGTACGGACTGATGCATATAAACGCAAACCAACGCCTCTTCCTTATGTGAGAGAAGCTGATGTTATGTGGTCAAAAAAAGTTTGGCGTATTATTGATCTTCGCGAAAAGATGAACCAACCCTTGTATTTCCCGACCAAAGAAGTGGATGGAAGACGCAGTTTGGTGAACCTTTTTATTGAAGGAATAAAGAATGGCAAAATTACTGCCTACGATGCCAAAAATGATGATGAATTCAAGGTCCCGATGACTTTTGAGCAGGTAAAAGAGGCCTTTGGTGCAACTACCCGGACCCGCAAAGTCAGGGACGTTGATACAGGTGAATTGGTTGACCGGGTTGTGGCCGGTGAAGTCCGTTCAGAAGAAGTCAAACAATTTATGCTGAAGGAAGAATGGTATTTTGACAAGCAATCTTCTACATTAAAAGTCAAGATAATTGGTATATGTCCAATCCAGGAATTTTACCGCGACGAAGACACCAATCAGGAATCGGTTCAGCGTCGTCAGGTATTTTGGATTTATTATCCTGAAGCTCGTGAACTTATGGCTGCCAACGAAGTTTTTAATTCGCAGAATTCTGCGAGGAACTCTTCATACGACGATATTTTCCTGAAAAGGAGGTTCAATTCATACATCGTTAAAGAAGCCAATATTTATAACAATCGCGATATCAGTCAATATCTGGTAGGCAAAAATGCGATGCTCGAAAGTAAACGAATTGAAAAGGAGATTTTCGATTACGAACAAAACCTTTGGGAATACTAATTTATTGAATGTATAAAATTCTGTTCATAGGTTTGTTTATGCTCGCTCTTCTTGGCTCATGCAAGAGGTTTGGTTCAGGCGAGCTTTCAGGCGCACTGAACAGAAAACCCTATTATGAACCCATTCCCTACGGAATGAATTTCATTAAACAGGGAAGTATTAACATTGGGCCTTCCGATCAGGAAGTCGATCATGCCAATACGCCTGTAAAAACTATTTCGGTACCCTCGTTCTGGATGGACGAAACTGAAATTACAAATAATGAATACCGTCAATTCGTATTTTGGGTCAGAGATTCAATTGCCCGTCAGTTATTATCCGAATCAATCCCTGAATTTTTAATTACCGAAGGCCGCAAAGGAGATATTCTTGAAACTCCCAGGCTAAACTGGCAGGAACCCATTGAATGGAAAAATGCGGATTATCAGGCGTCCCTCGAAGAAATGTACATTCCTGAAACCGAAAGATTCTTCAACAAAAAAGAAATTGATGCCCGGAAACTGCGTTTTGAATACTACTGGATTGACTACAAACAGGCTGCAAAACGGGTAAACAGCTATAATTATGAGACACAGAGTTATGGCGGAAGTGTGGTGGATGCAACCGGGAAGGAAGGCCCTGTCCAGAACCGTTCATCATTTATTATGAGCGAAAGCACCCCGGTTTATCCTGATACTTTGGTTTGGGTACGTGATTTTACTTTTTCATACAACGAACCACTAACCAGTAAGTATTTTTCGCATGTTGCATACGATCAGTATCCGGTGGTAGGCGTAACCTGGGCACAGGCAAAAGCTTTTTGCGTTTGGCGAACACAGCAATTGAATGCTTATCAGGACATGGTTAAAATGGCTACTGTTATGGATTACCGCTTGCCTACTGAAGTGGAATGGGAATATGCCGCACGTGGAAACCATCAAATGACAATGTTCCCCTGGGGAAGTTATTACACACGCGATAAGGAAGGTAACTTTCTTGCCAATTTTAAGCCCATGCGGGGAAATTATGTATCCGATAATCAGAACAGTGTAACAACGACCAAAGTGGCCAACTTCATCCCAAATTCATTCGGATTATATGATATGGCAGGCAATGTGGCAGAGTGGACTTCAAATGCATACGATGAATCAAGCTATGAGTTGATGTCTGATTTTAGTCCCGATTTTCAGTACAATGCAAAACCTGACGATTCGCCTGCGATGAAACGAAAAGTTATTCGCGGAGGTTCGTGGAAAGACATTGCTTATTACGTTCAGTCTTCAACCCGAAGTTACGAATACCAGGATTCAGCTAAATCATACATTGGATTCCGTTGTGTCAGAAGTACTTTCAAACCTGATTACTGGGAATAATCTGTCCTTCTTGTCCCGGTTAAACAAAATTCTCTCCTTTATTCATCCTGACATCGTTTACAAACTGGCGGATTTGCAGTTCGTCTTCTTTTTTGCAAACCAACAGTATTCCTTCTGATTCCACCACAATGTATCCGTCCAATCCGTGTAACACAACTAGTTTGTCCTTAGGCATATTTACAATACAGTTGGTCGAATTGTAAAGCATCACATCTTTTCCTGAAACTACATTACCATCCGTATCTTTTTTGCTGCTTTCATACAATGACACCCAGGTTCCCAAATCACTCCAGCCGAAATCAGAACACAGCACATAAACATTGTCTGCCTTTTCCATTATTCCGTAATCAATGGAGATATTCTGGCACTCTGAATAGGTTTTGTTAAGAAATGGAATCTCGTTGGCAGTTCCATAAAGTTTGTGACCTTTTTTAAACAATTCGGAAACCGAACTGAGGTGCTTTTCAAAAGCATTCAGGATAGAACTTAGCGACCAGATAAATATGCCTGAATTCCAGAAAAATTCTCCACTTTCCAGAAATATTTTGGCCAGATCAAGATCGGGCTTTTCTGTAAAGGTTTTTACTTTGTGCAGGTTTTCTGCAACGTTTACTATCGAACTGCTTTCAATCTGAATGTATCCATAACCTGTTTCCGGGCGGTTGGGGGTGATGCCAAGGGTAAGTAAGACATCATTATTTTTTGCAAATTCAAGTCCTGTTTTTACTTGTTCCAGAAATTCGTCTTCCTGCTGAATATGATGGTCGGAAGGAGCCACAATGATAATTGCTTCAGGATTAACAGTCTGTATTTTGTAACATGCATAAGCAACACATGGGGCAGTATTTCTCCGAAGTGGTTCCAGAAGGATCTGATCTTCCCGAAGTTCAGGCAATTGTTTAACCACAAGATCTTTGTAATCTGTGCTGGTAACCACATAAAAATTTTCGTCTGGACATATTCTTTTATACCTGTCGTATGTTTGCTGAATAAAAGTACGGCCTGTTCCCAGAATATCGAGGAATTGTTTGGGCATGTTTGTCGTGCTCAATGGCCAAAACCGGCTTCCTATACCGCCTGCCATTATTACGCAATAATTGTTATTCATGCTGTAAGTGTTTTATAGTGAATTATTTGAAAAGCAATACTTATCTTCGAAAATTCAATTTATAGCTGAAAATAAACGCTCTGAAACTTTTATGAAGATAATGAGTTTAAAATTAAAACCATTGAAAAAATTACTGCTTTTGGAATATTTGTACCTTTAGCAAAACTTCTTTTCGGGTAATTTAGTGTCTGAGTATTTATTGACTGTATGAAGTTTATTATTTTACGAAAGCAAGAAATAGAATGAATATTTTTAATCAAACAGGAAGATATTTTGCGCTGATGCTGAAGGTTTTCAGCAGGCCTGAACGGCATAGTATATATTTAAGGCAAACCTTTAATGAGATTGAAAATCTGGGAGTTAAGTCGGTTGGCATTGTGGCTGTTATCTCCGTTTTTATGGGTGGAATCATGACTTTGCAGGTTGCCTATAACATGACAAACCCGCTTTTGCCAAATACGCTTATTGGGTTGGGAAACCGTGACTCCTTGATTCTTGAATTTTCATCAACGATCATGGCATTGATCATGGCAGGGAAAATAGGTTCAAATATCACTTCTGAAATTGGTAGCATGAAGGTAACTGAACAGATTGATTCATTGGAAATTATGGGCGTTAACTCGGCTAGTTATCTGATTATGCCAAAAATAATTGCTGTAGTTTTAATGTTCCCGTTTCTGTACATTTTAAGTGTCTTTTTTGGAATAATTGGCGGTTTGATTGTTGGCCCTGCTGTGGGAGCGGTTTCTGTTGCAGATTACATCAATGGTATTCAGTATGCGTTTATTCCTTACTACGTCACATTTTCACTGATTAAATGTCTGGTGTATGGCTTTTTAATTGCATCCATTGCGGCCTTCTTCGGTTATACTGTTGAAGGTGGGGCTTTCGATGTTGGAGCTGCCAGTACCCGGGCAGTGGTGAATACAAGTATTATGATTCTGGTTTGGGATTTGATTTTAACTCAGTTGCTTTTATGATCGAAATAAAAAACATATACAAGTCGTTTGAACAGAACGATGTACTGATAGATATATCAAAGGTTTTTAATAAAGGAGAAACAAACCTGATAATAGGACGAAGTGGGTCGGGCAAAACAGTTTTGTTGAAATCGATCGTTGGTTTGCTCGATGTTGACCGCGGTCAGATATTTTACGACAGCCGTGATTTTACCAAAATGAATCACAATGCACGCAAAAAACTCAGGCAGGAAATGGGCATGGTTTTTCAGGGAGGCGCCTTGTTCGATTCGTTGACTGTTGAAGAAAATATCCGGTTTCCACTCGATATGTTCTCAGAACTTTCGGCTGCGGAGAAGCAGAAACAGGTTGATTTCTGCCTCGATCGCGTTAATCTGGTAGATGCAAATAAATTGTACCCTTCTGAAATTTCCGGCGGAATGCAAAAACGGGTAGCCATTGCCCGCGCCATAGTGATGAACCCGAAATACTTGTTCTGCGACGAACCAAATTCCGGTCTTGACCCGGAAACCTCTATGGTAATCGACGAACTGATCCATTCAATTACTGTTGACCTTCAAATCACCACCATCATCAACACCCACGACATGAATTCGGTAATGGAAATAGGCGACAACATCCTGTTCATATCGGAAGGGGAGATGTGCTGGGAAGGCAACCGAAAAGAGATACTTCATGCCGACAACCAAAAACTTCAGGAATTTGTGTTCGCCAATAAGCAATATCAGAAGATAAGGGATGAGAGGATTAGTGATTTGTGAAGCATAAATTAATTTTGTAAGATTTTCAAGACCTGACAGGATTTTGGTGAGATTTTATTTAAGCTGATTTGACAAGATTGCTCAATGGAAAAATTATTCTTTTAAACATTCTTCCAGCTTCTCCACCGGTAAATCTTTGGCAATTACCTTTTTATCCTGATCCAACACGTAAATCATTGGGATGGCATAGATGTCGTATTTTTGTTCAATCCCTTTAGTGCCTGTTGGATCGTAAACATTGACCCAATCAAGTCCTTTTGCTGAAGTATAATTGACCCATTCGTCCTTTTTACGATCGACATAAACAGCAAATACTTGAATGCCTTTGGGTTTGTATTGTTGGTAGATTTTGAAAAGCTTTTCGGTTACTGCGTGGCAGGCTTCGCAGCCAGGATTGAAAAAGTAAAGAATGGTTTTGGGAGCTTCAATGCTGTATAAATCCACCGTCTTACCTTCTAATGTTTGCAATTTCAGGTTTGTAGCGGGTGTGCCAACTGGGTTTAACTTTGCTTTGGCGACCCTATCTCTTACTTTCTCAACAAAAGCGCCATCGTTCCAGCGATTGGGTTCGTTAATGATAAATTGCTCTCCAATAAAATTATAGACCTCTGTATTTCCAGGAACAGGCGATTCCCGATAAAATTGGTACAAATAGCGAATTACCCATTGATACATTTCCTCGTTAGCCCTTGATTTTTCCAACACCTGATTAACCCGGGCTTTTATGGAATCCACCAAAGGAGGAACCATTTGTCGAAAGTAAAAACCCATCTTTTGTTCCAAAATCGGTGTATTCAGCAATTGTCTGTCTGTAAAATCAATGTTGTCAAAAAAGTGTTTGGTTTGGTTGTAATGCGCATATTCCCGTTTGTCGGTTTGAGCCAGTAAAATAGCAGTGGCAAAAAGTAGCAGTATGGTTAGTATTTGGTTCATTTCTTTATTTTTTCAAGTTGTGTGGATTAAAAAAATCCACTATCGGAAAGGC
>JAUYTA010000590.1 GCA_030695265.1 Bacteroidota bacterium | reverse complement strand
TTACTCAGGTTTTTCGCGAACCTTGAATAATTACAATCAGAAACATCAGTATTACAAGGAAAATTTTGAAGTTCCGTCGCTCATTCCCCCTCAACAAACCAATCAGTTGACCCGGCAGGAAAGCGTTGCAGATGCAGATGCCGTTTGGTTTACGTTTCAGGCATTGCTGGAAGTTAACCGGCCGGAAGGACAATCAGGATGGGAGAATTTTCAGTCGTCGCGCCGGGTTGCATGGAAAACCGGAACCAGCTTTGGGTTTCGCGATGCCTGGGCCATTGCCACAACGCCCGATTATGTGGTTGGTGTTTGGGCGGGCAACTCGAACGGAGAAGGAAGACCGGGATTAACAGGCGTTACCGCTGCGGCTCCGCTACTTTTTAATATCCTGAATTTGTTGCCCGAATCGACTCCACATCCGCAACCTGACGGTGAAAGCAACTTTGCCGAAGTTTGCAGCCACAGCGGATACCGGTTGGGAAATAATTGCCCCGAAAGCAAAACGGTGGCCATTCCTGAAAAAGGATTGAAAACGGAACCATGTCCTTATTGTCAGTCAATTAAAATCGTGCAGGATCATTCAGGACAAAACAAAAACATCAATGTTTTGGACGCGGTAAAAGTTGAAAAATGGTTTGTTTTGCCTCCTGCCATGGAGTTTTATTTCAGGAAATACAATCCTTCATATTTGTCGGTGCCAATCAATGCGATTTCAGGAAAAGGCGAACAACAGGTAATGGAATTTATTTACCCCGGCTCTAACGATAAGATTTACATTCCCCGAACTGTCGATGGAAAACGCGGAAATGTAGTGTTCGAAGTGGCTCATCGCGAAGCTTCGGTGAAAATATTCTGGCACCTAGACAACCTATACATCGGAACCACGAGCTACATTCACCAGAAAGCATTGAACCCAACTGTCGGCCAGCACCTGATTACCCTTACCGATGAACATGGGAACACGCTCAAGCGTTTATTTACAATTCTGAATTAAAGCTTATTATTTCGTAATTTTGCACAAAACGATCCACTATGAAAAGGGTAATAATTGTCCGACATGCAAAATCAGTTCCGTATGGTTATGATGATGATTTTAAACGCGACCTGACTGAACGGGGAATCAACGATGCTGATAAAATCAGTTCCCGACTTAAAAAAATGGGAATCACTGCGGATTTGGTAATTGCCAGTCCGGCAACCCGAACCATGCACACTGCCAGAATTTTCTGTATGAATCTCGGATATGATGTAAAATCAATCAGGCAGGAACCGACTTTTTATGAAGGGATGACTACGCATGATTTTGTCTATCTGGTTCAGCAATTACCGGAAGAGGCTCAAACCGTTTTTGTTTTTGGGCACAATCCAACGGTTTATTACCTGGTTTAC
>JAUYTA010000568.1 GCA_030695265.1 Bacteroidota bacterium | reverse complement strand
GAACTATCAAGTACAGGGTCTTTTGCAGAGGATGATTTTTTGGGAGTTGTCGCACGCTGCACCAATTTTTTACCAATCGCTCCCGTTTGCTGTACAGTATGTGTCAGTTCATGCGCAAGCAAATGTTTTCCTGAAGATGTTTCCGGATTGTATTTTCCTTCATCAAAATAAATATCCTGTCCGTGGGTAAATGCCTGAGCATTCAGGTCTTTGTTCATTTGCTGCGCCTCGTTGCCGGTATGGACACGCACTCCGCTGAAATCGTTTCCGAATCCGCTTTCCATCTCGTTGCGTGTTGAATGGTCGAGCGGGTTTCCGCTTCCTTTTGAAGCATTGATTTTATTTTCAACAGAAGGTGAAACTTCATTGTTACTTCCTGAATTTTCTTTTTTCTGAACATCGCCTGCAGTCGCCTCATTGTGTAAAGCGGTAAAGAATCCACGGTAAGCTTTCATCGGGCGTTTGTTCTCGATGATTTCGCTCTGCAAACCGCTATTGCCGTCAATACTGTGCACCATGTCACCTTCCACTTTCACAATAATGGCATGGTGCTGATTGGCATCCATATAACCGATGTCTCCGGCTTGCGGAGTTTCTGTTTGCTTTAGTTTGCCAAAAGCAGACACTCCTTTTCCCATCTGCCAGGTGCCGATATCAATTCCCGCTTTTTTGATGCAATACACAGCAAAAATTCCGCACCAGGAGGGCAACCCGGGACCAAGATATTTTATCACATCATCGGACCAAACGTCTGGTGCAGCGAGATGGAAAATTTCAAGCAGCGTTTCATGGCCAAAACGTAACTGTTTTCCCCCATCGCCCGTTAGTCCCTCTTTGGCTTTTACTTTCCCCAATTTCGATCGGGCAATTGAAACAATGGTTTCACCTTTGCTCATTTTGCCGGACAATGCATCATTTTCGCTCCTGAAAACCCGTTCGCCTTCATCATTCTCAGGATACATGCTTTTTTGCACATCAGGCTCACCGTCACTTTCAAACATCGGCTTGCGTTGCAATGTTGCTCCTTCTTCCTGATTTTGTTCCTCTTCTTTTTTATCGAGCTTTTCATCGGTCGCCTTGTCAACAGCTTTTGCCTGAGTGACGGGCGTATTGTTGGCTTTTTTGCTGACTAACTTCTCAGCCATTGCATCGGCTTGCTGTTCGTATTTGTCGCCGCGCTGGCCCACACTGAGTTTGGTCTGAATACCATTGGTTTTGAAAAAAGAATCCTCCTGACCACGGGGAAAGAACTGTTTCCCGACGCCGGAATGATCTTTCGGGTGCCGGGTATTGGAAGGCGGTGATATAACAGTTTCTTTCATTGATTATATTTTTAACCACATAGGCACATAGGGCACATAGTTTTTTCTATTGGTCTATGTGTACTATGTGAACTATGTGGTTATTTTTCATTACATTTTTCATTGCATTTTTCATTGCCATTCTACATACAGGGCGTTTTTCATCCATGGCAGTTTAAAGATGGAATACCCCCATGGAAGGAAGCTTAACAGCACATCCTGAGCTTTGCTTTCAATAATTAACCGGTCCTGAAAATCGTTCAGGATCAATTTTCCTTCACGTTGAAGGAAATCTTCACGCAATCCATCAGGCGATGTGTTTTTTAATGCGCTCCAATGTTTGATGGCAGCCTTCAGCAATGCTTCGCTTTCGTCTTTCATTTCTATGCTGAGGGTTACTTCCCTGGCAATCGGCAAATCCAAATCCCAGCCGCACAGAAACTTCTCCGTAATTAGTTCATATTCCGGCGCAAGTTCCTGTTTTGATGCAAGGTAATGCAA
>JAUYTA010000835.1 GCA_030695265.1 Bacteroidota bacterium | reverse complement strand
CACCTGTGCCAACATCTAAAACAGTGGTGCCGGGTTTGAATTGTATAACTTTGGCAATTGCCAATGAATGAAGTATATGCCGTTCGTAAAGTTGTTCAATGTCTTTTCTCGAAATTACATTTATTTTCGAGTTCCATTCTTCATAAAGCGAACCCAAACGGGCAAAATCACTCAGTTGCTGATCGGTCAGATCAGGAAAATATTTTCTGATGATATCCATGTTTTATTGATAATCGGTACAACTATGGTTGGTGCTCGTCGATCTCGGTCGATTCGATCATTTTGAAGAGCATTTCGCGGGCCCTGAAAAGCTGGGCTTTTACTGTGCCGAGTGGAAGTCTGAGTTCTTTTGCGATTTCTTCGTACGAAAATTCCCTGAAATAGCGGAGTTCCACCAATATGCGGTACCTGGGTTTTAGCCGGTGTACAATTCTTCGCATCAGAATGGCTTTCTGTATCCTGATTAATTTTTCTTCAGGATTGGGATCGGCCGAACGTAGTTTGATAGGCGTGTCGTTGTCGCTGTTATCCTGATTATTTTCGATCGAGACATAAACTCCGCGGCGTTTTCGAAGAAAGTCGATGCAATTGTTGGTGGCAATTTTAAACAGCCACGTGCTGAAAGCATAGCTGGGCGAATACTGGTGTAAATTTTTAAATGCTTTTCCGAATGCTTCAAGGGTAAGGTCTTCAGCATCACTTTTGTTGTTCACCATTTTCAGAAGCATAAAGTAAATGGCGTCCTTATAGCGGCTCATCAGCTGTGCAAAGGCCTTCTCATCGCCTGTCAGGGCCGATTCGACCAGTAAGAAATCATACTGCGCTTTATCTGATAGTTGCGGGTTTAGTTCCATCGGCTTCTTCGGTGAATTAAATACATGGACCAAAAAAAACAACAATTAATGATTGGTTTTATCAAAATGTAAAAAAACGAAGGTACGAAGATATTTCTTTCCATCAAACGGCTTAAAAGATTTTTAACAATAATTATTGACGCAACGAAGTAAATCAGTAACACCGAAGAGAATGTGATCCAATATTCTGTATGGAGAATAATCAGGCTAATTGCAACTCCAATGAATGAAATTTTGGTAAAATCATCTAAAAAGAGGTTCGCTTTTTTCCCCCAGCTCAGGTTTTGTCTTATCTGTACTGTTTTCTTCAGCAATTTGATGTGGTCTCCACGATCGTCTTCAATTCGTTCGCGAACAGCAATTTCCGGGTTTGTGGTAATTTTAATCCTTCCTTTCCTGAAGTTTTCATTGAAAATCAATTCGAGGTTGGCAAAATTCAGGTTCAGTTTGTGCTTGAATCCCTGATTGTCAAAATACATTGATTTTCGGAAAAGCACA
>JAUYTA010000544.1 GCA_030695265.1 Bacteroidota bacterium | reverse complement strand
AAACGGCCAATCATATTTTTTTTATCTGATCGTGATGATATTGTTTTCAATATTAAAACTCACTTCATTGGTCTTCTCAATTTTTGCCAGGATATCACCGAAATTGGCATAACGCTCCAGATTTCCGGTAAACATTAATTTTTTGTCTTTTTCATTTGAAAAAACGACTTGTACATCGTACCATTTGGAAAGTGTACCCATGATTTCTTCCAGCGGCTGCTCCCTAAAAACAAAACGTCCATCTTTCCACGCAACATACTGATTGATATCTACAGTCCTTTTTTGAATCTGATTGTTGCTGCTATTTAAGATGCTCTGCTCATTTGGTTTCAAAATCAAATTTATTTGCGGATTACTACTCATCAAAACTTCTACATTACCTTCTACAAGCGTAGTATAAATGTTTTGGTTTTCAGGATAAGATGATACGTTGAATTGTGTGCCAAGTACTTTGATATTCTGATTACCGGAAGTTACTGTAAACGGGACTTTTGTGTTTTTCTTTACTTCAAAATAAGCCTCCCCGGTGAGTTCAACGCTGCGAACATCGGCTGCAAACTGAACCGGAAAGCGAAGGGTGGTTTCTGAATTCAGCCACACTTTTGTACTGTCTGATAAAATCAGGAAATATTCGCCGCCACGCGGAATTTTCAGGGTATTGTATTTTATTTCTGTTGAAAGTGCGTTTTTGCTTGAGTATTCCAGCGAGTTGCCGGTATTTTTAATCTCCGTTCCATCGGCATCAGTAAAAGTATTTCCATCTGAGGTCAGATCGTGTTCTGTTCCGTCAGCAAGAATCAGCACTGCCTTGTTACTGCCCGGAACAATCGATTGCACCTGTTGCTCAACTCCAATGATTTCGGGATTAATTTCAAGTTTTAAAAACTGAAAATAAATAAGGAACAAAATGCTGGCTGCGATACTGGTGATTGCAATTATTCGGGTATTCCGGGCAGGAGAAAAAATGCCGGCTTTACGATGAATGTTACGGAGCGCTTTTTTTAATTCGGCAGGTGAATTGGCAAATTGAGAGCCGTTGGTATAATAATAAAGGGCGCTATCGAAGTATTTACGATGAGCGCTGTTGTCAGACAACCATTGTTTCAAAAGAATTTCTTCTTCTTCGGAGGTCTGGTTGTGGATTTTTTTCCAGATGATCTCAAAATCGATGTTTTGATTCAGTTCCGTCATGTTCTTTTTAGTCAAGTTAATTTAATGACACCTGACCTTGGAAAAAGGGTGACAGGAATTGGATTATTTTTTTGAATTTAAAAGAAGAACTTCAGAGAGTTGCTGTCAATTAGTATTTTGCGCATCTTTTCCTTTGCCCGCCTGAGTTGGGTTTTTACGGTATTTTCCGAAATCTGGTTGATCACGGCGATATCCTGTATCTTTCTTCCGAACATGTATTTCTGTTTGAACAATTCGCCCATTTGCGGAGGAAGCTGGGCAATGGCATCCTGCACATTTTTTATAATTTCCAGATCGACCCAGCCAGATGAATCGTCCTCGTTTAACAAGGCTTCCAGATAAAGAATTTTATGCTTGTCCTGAACATTAATATCGCGAAGGTGGTTGAGGCAGCGGTTTTTTACCGATTGATAGAAATACGATTTAAGCGAAAGCTGAATGTCGATTTGATTCGTTTTTTCCCAAAAGTGAATAAAAAGGTTTTGTACAATGTCTTCGCAGGCATGTTTGTCGAAGAGGAAACCTTCGGCATAACGTGTCAGGTGCGGGTAATACTCATAGAACAGCGCCTCGAAAACCTTTCGGTTCCGGTTCCTGATTTCACCCACTAATATTTTGTCTTCAACCTTCATTTATGTTTCTTATGCATTGCAAAGCTGTGAAAATTTTGAAGATTTTAAAAATACAATTCGATGCATAAACTTTCCTGATAAAAAAGAGTAGTGAATGTTAAATCAGTTCCTATTTTCTAACACTTAAGTAATAGGCACAATAAAATGTCATATTATTCTATTAAAAATTAGAATGGAACGCAGATTAACGCTGATCTGGCGGATTTTAACGGATTTTAATTCCGACAAGTCGGAATGATTTATAGACGTTTACACTCTTATCATTCATGCTTGCATGAATAATAATCCGTTTATAATCCATATTAAATTTCTTATCTGCGATTATCCGCTTAATCCGTTGTAATCCGCGTTCTATTCTTTTTGAGAAATACGACATTTTATATTTCACATCAGTTAACTTAAACAGCATTAAACCAATTTTTTACAATTAATTCATAGCTGTTTTCGTTCAGGTGCCTGAAAATGTTTTCCTTAGGATAATAAGTATAATCGGCGGCATATTTTTCGTAATTAGCTACAATGTCCCTAAGTGCTTCAATAAACAACTCAACTTCATGTTTGGTTGTAGTTGGATGCAGCGACCATCGCACCCAGCCAGGTTTTAACGACAAATCGCCCTGATTTATCCTGCTTGTAATTTCATCGGATAGTTCATGGGTCACTTCAAGCAAAATGTGACCGTAAGTTCCGGCGCAAGCACAACCGCCCCGAACCTGAATTCCATACAAATCGTTCAGCAATTTAACCAACAGGTTGTAATGAATTTTGGCGACAAAAAATGAAATGATACCCAGTCTTTCGCGGTGCCGGTCATCCATGATTTTTACTTCAGGAATTTCGTCAAGTCCCTCAAAAGCCAGTTTCAACAATTCATTTTCGCGCTGGTGGATGTTTTCGACACCCATTTTTTCTTTTAGCCGGATGCAAAGTGCAGTGCGGATTGTTTGCAAAAAACCGGGAGTTCCGCCGTCTTCCCTTATTTCAATGTTGTCAACATATTTGTATTCGCCCCACGGATTCGTCCAATCGACCGTTCCGCCACCTGGCTGATCGGGCACTGTATTGTGGTACATCGACTGGTCGAAAACCAACACTCCCGAAGATCCAGGGCCACCCAGAAATTTGTGCGGCGAGAACATGATGGCATCCAGCTTTTGCATCGGGTCTTCCGGATGCATATTCATCTCATCGTACGGAGCCGATGCTGCAAAGTCGATAAAAACTACACCGCCAAATTCGTGCATTATTTGCGCCAGTTCGTAATAAGGAGTGCGGATTCCGGTAACATTTGAACAGGCAGTAAACGAGCCGATTTTGAATGGCCTGTCTTTGTATTCTTCCAGTTTTTTTCGGAGGTTTTCAGGGTCAACCTGTAAGTTTTCGTCCGGATCAATAATCACCACATCGGCATTGGTTTCGTACCAGCTTGTGTGGTTCGAGTGGTGTTCCATGTGTGTAATAAAAACCACAGGCCGGTTGCGTTTGGCAAGGCAACCGGTATGGTTTACCTTTCCGCAGTATTTTAAACCAAGCATCCGCTGAAATTTGTTTATAACAGCAGTCATTCCTGAACCTGCAGTAATAATTATGTCATTTGATCCGGCATTCACGTGTGCTTTAATAATTTGTTGCGCCTG
>JAUYTA010000539.1 GCA_030695265.1 Bacteroidota bacterium | reverse complement strand
CGGAACCTGCAAACCAAACATTCAGGATGGCCGGAATATTGGCTTTTTCCCAACTGATGGTCAGCGGACGTCCGGTAAACAACACCATCACCACCGGTTTGCCGGTTGCCAGCAAAGCTTCCAGCAGTTCTTTCTGGTTCTCCGGAAGGTTAATGTCTGAACGGCTTGAAGCTTCGCCGCTCATTTCAGCCGATTCGCCTACGGCAGCTATGATCACATCCGATTTCCGGGCAACAGCAACCGCTTCGGCAATCATTTCTTTTTGCGAGCGCTTGTCCCATTTGGTTGGTTTCCCGAAAATGCTGATCCGCGAATCGAGTGACGAATCGCTTACCACGTTGGTTCCCATTGCATAAAGTATGTTTGCTTCGCTGCCAAGTGCATTTTTCAGTCCATCGAGTACGGAAACCGATTTCGCAAAATCGCCCGCGACACTCCAGGTTCCCGGCATGTTTTCGCGGTTATCGGCCAGCGGGCCAATCAGCGCAATTTTTTGTTTATCCTGAATTGGAAGAACCTGATTTTCGTTTTTCAGCAATACGAATGTTTGTGCAGCTATCTCGCGGGCAACCTGACGGTTTTCAGGAGTGAAAATTTCTGTTTTGGCGCGGTTTTCATCGCAATAACGGTAAGGATCTTCAAAAAGTCCCAGCTTGTATTTGGCTTCCAATATACGTCGGCAAGCCTGATCGATTTCCTTTTGTGTGACTTTTCCTTCGTCAAGCGATTGTTTCAAAGTGCCCGTCAAACCATCGGTCACCATGTCCATGTCGATGCCGGCACGAAGGGCAAGCGCCGAAACTTCCTGCAGGTTACCTATTCCGTGATCAACCATTTCCAGTATGCCGGTATAATCGGTCACCACAAATCCATTGAATTTCCATTCGTCACGCAACAAATCGGTCAGTAACCATTTGTTGCCAGTTGCCGGAATGCCATCAATTTCGTTGAACGCAGCCATCACACTGCCAACTCCGGCATCAATTGCAGCCTGGTACGGCAACAAATATTCATTGTACATTCTAATTCGGCTCATGTCAACTGTATTGTAATCGCGGCCAGCTTCGGGTGCGCCATACAGCGCAAAATGTTTGACACATGCCATGATGGTATTGTTTTTCAGAAGATCGTCGCCCTGATATCCTTTCACCATAGCTTTGGCAATTTCAGAACCCAGGTATGGATCTTCGCCCGATCCTTCTGAAACTCTTCCCCAACGCGGATCGCGTGAGATATCGACCATCGGCGAAAACGTCCAGCAAATGCCATCGGCACTTGCTTCCTGTGCGGCCAAACGGGCGCTTTTCTCCATCAGTTCCATGTCCCAACTGCACGACATGCCCAGCGGAATCGGGAACAAGGTTTGGTAACCATGAATAACGTCCATTCCGAATAACAATGGAATTTTCATGCGGCTTTCTTCAACCGCGATTTTTTGAACGTCGCGGATTTTCTCCAC
>JAUYTA010000832.1 GCA_030695265.1 Bacteroidota bacterium | reverse complement strand
CTTTATCGTTATCATTTCAAGGTCATGTCCTCCAATCAGGAAAACATAGGGTGTGTTGTCCATAAAAGAAAATTAAAATGTATATAAAAAGGGAGGTTTTAATGGCAATCTTCACATAATCAACTTCGGGGAAAACCTGTTTTTAAAGTTAAATCAATTGAATGAAATAATCACCACTGTAAAAGAATTATTTTTTAAAATGATTTTCAGTTAAATAACCATTGTCTTTTTATGGTAGTCATTTGTTATTCTGTTGTTACTATTATGAGAATATCAAGACCTTGATTGAGGCGGCAGAGTATAGCGCAGAAAGGGTATCGGAAAGTGAAGGTACCTTATCATGGGAGCAAAGAGTTTTACGAACCATTAAGAAAAAAAATTGCAAAGAACATGGGGCTTAAATAACCCCGCCTTAAAAATACCAATATGGAAAAGTTAATCATTGAAATAGGCGCAAGCCCTAACCACTTTGGCGGTTTTGCCATCAATGTCGAGGGCATAAATGGGGCTGGCAACACGCTTGATGAATGTAAAGCCAGTATTTTGGAGGGCTTAAGCCTGATGGTCAAAAATAGCGATAAAAGTTATTGCAAAGCCCCTCAATGGTTGGTTGATGGTGAATACGAAATTGAATACCGGTACGACGTTCAAAGTATTTTAAGCTACTACGCCAGCGTTTTTACCAAGCCCGCGCTTGAACGACTGACAGGAATCAATCAAAAGCAACTTCACCACTACGCCACCGGCCTTAAAAAACCGCGCGAACCCCAGCGAAAGAAAATTGAACTGGCGTTGCACCGTTTGGGCAGTGAGTTAATGTCTGTTCATTTCGTTTGATCGGGTCTCACACTTTCATCAATAGTAGCTATTATAACGAATTAAGCCGGAAAATATCTCCGGCTTTTTTATTTTCGTCCCGACTTAATATTGAAAAGGAATCATCTGTTTTATGCACAATATATGCACAATAAAAAAGCACTTATAAATTTTATTCTATAAGTGCCTCATTTACTGTCGGTCCGCAGGGATTCGAACCCTGGGCCCGCTGATTAAGAGTCAGCTGCTCTACCAACTGAGCTACGGACCGAATCGGCGACAAAAGTAACAGTTTGTTTGGCATATTCAAATAATAGTAAGGAGTATTTGAAGTAAAAGTTGAATTGACTGAAGTTGAGAGAATTTAATATTTACTATTAGACCATTTACTATTTGCGGCATGGAAGCATGAGCAACCGGCAATAGTCAATAGTCAATGACAAAATTGTAAATAATTCGACTTTAGCTCACTTTAAGCACCTCAACTATTTTTGGCACTTTTGATTAACTTTGTTCGCAAAGAATTAGTCAATATGGAGCTCCTGAATTTTATCCCTGAAGAGTTCATCAATTTCTTTTTGGTGCTGATCTTTTCATTGCTGATTGGCCTGGAACAACGCAGGCACCATATCAACGAAAACGAAGATCTGCTTTTCGGTACTGATCGCACTTTCACGTTTATCGGATTGCTGGCTTATGTATTATTCATTGCCGATACAGTCAATTATATCCCATTTCTGTTTGGATTTGCGCTGATTGGCCTACTGCTGAGCATTCAGTATTACCACAAAATTGGGCAAAACAGCAAATACGGATTGACCAGCACCATTCTGGCTCTGCTAACTTATTGTATCCCAATCATGGTTTTCACCCAACCAATCTGGCTGGTACTTTCATTTATAGTTGCATTGCTGATTGTTACAGAATTGAAAAGCCACTTTATTACTTTGTCGAAAAAAGCTTCCGAAGAAGAGTTTATTACACTGGCCAAATTTATCGCGTTTGCCGGTATCATACTTCCACTACTTCCTGAAGCCAATATTTCGGAACAAATCCCGATTTCTCCCTATCATTTGTGGCTGGCTATCATGGTAGTTTCCGGTATTTCGTATTGCAGTTATTTGCTGAAGAAATTTGTATTTCCCGATTCAGGCATTTTCCTGACCGGACTTTTAGGAGGAATTTACAGCAGCACTGCCACTACTATTATTCTGGCAAGACAAAACAAAAATGAATTATCTGGTTTACAGACTGTTTCAGCCATAATGATTGCCAATGGGATGATGTACCTGAGAATTCTTTTTCTGGCTTTTATTTTCAATCGGGAGGTCGCCGGAATGCTGGCCATTCCGTTCATTGTAATGTTCCTTATTACTTTTTTGCTTTCTAAATTTATTGACCGGAAAAATCAAAAAACAGATAATGCCGAAGTCCAGGAAATCAATTTAGCATCAGATAAAAATCCACTGGAATTCAGAACAGCCGCTATTTTCGGGGTATTGTTCGTAGTTTTCGCACTTGTGACCGACTTTGTTCTGAAAACCTATGGACGTTCCGGAGTTACAAACCTGGCATTCGCAGTGGGTGTAACTGATATCGATCCGTTCCTGCTAAACCTGCTTCAGCAAAAATCAGGAATAGACCAGATGACCATTGTTTTGGCCATATTAAATGCGACCAATAGCAACAACCTGTTAAAAATGCTTTATTCTGTCGCCTTGAGTAGCAAAAGTATCCGTAAAAGCTTAATTTTGAATTTTTCAATACTGATCGTTTCCGGATTGTTACTGTCGATAATATTTTATCTACTTTAACGTTAGTAATTTCAAATAAATCACTCATTTTAAGTAAATAGCAAGATGAAAAAAACATTATACAAAAGTTTCCTCCCATATCTTATGATTGCCATTGCATTGATTTCAGGATGTGCGAAAGAAGAGGAACCAATAATTCCGGAAGTTATCCCGGAAGCCACCGAAGTAAATTCGTTTATCTGGAACGGATTATCTGACTATTATTTATGGAACAGTCAGGTTGCCGGATTAACGAATTCCAAATATGAAAAAAAAGACAGTTTAAATGCCTTCCTTAATACCTATACCGACCCACAGAAATTGTTTACCAGTTTGTTGTACAAATACAAAGAAGTTGACAAGTGGTCGTTTTTGGTTGATGACTCAAAGGAAATAGACGATTGGATTGCAGGGATTTCTGAAACAATAGGCTACGATTTTATGCTCGGAAGGATCGGTAGTTCCAATGATCTTTTTGGTTTTGTAAGGTATGTATATAAAGGTTCTCCAGCGGAAAAAGCAGGTGTAAAACGCGGCGATATCTTCATGAAAGTGAATGATCAGCAACTAACCGTTTCCAACTATCAAACCTTGCTGTTTGCAACTAAAACCTACACGCTGTCATTTGCAACCATCAGCAACAGTACTATTTCACTTAACAACCGGGTTGTATTGATGACGGCTGTTGAGATGCAGGAAAATCCGATTAGCAAGGACACCATTTTTATTTTCAACAATCAAAAAATCGGGTATTTGGTTTACAACGGGTTTAATTCTGATTTCGACATTCAGTTGAATGATGTTTTCAAAAAATTCAAAGTTGCAAATATTGATAGGCTGGTATTGGATTTACGTTACAATAGCGGCGGTTCCGTTCAGAGCAGCATTTACCTGGCCAGTATGATTTACGGAACCGATGCAACAAAAGTATTTGCCAAAGCAAAGTACAATGCCGGGTTGCAAAAGTACCTTGTGAGTGAATACGGTCTTGCATCGCTCAACGATAATTTTACCACATCCATTGAAAAAAACGGCCTTAAGCCGGCAACTACAATTAATACACTTAACCTGAATAAAATACACATCATTGTATCCGACAATACTGCCTCTGCCAGCGAAATGCTGATAAACGGACTGAGACCATACATGAATGTTACTGTTGTTGGCATCAATACAAACGGGAAATATACCGGATCGATGACTGTTAAGGACTGGGATGAAAAAGGGGTCGTTAATCCAAACCACAAATGGGCTATGCAACCTATTGTGGTTAAATATGCCAATTCGAGGGACGAATCAGACTATGTTAATGGTTTGACTCCAAACATAATTTCGGAGGAAGATTTTGTCAACCTATTACCCTTTGGTGATCCGAACGAAACCTTGTTAAGTGTTGTGTTGTCAGATATTAAAGGAATTCCGGTAACAGGCATGGTTTTAAAATCTGCAAAAATGGGACTTCTGAAAGTTTCCGACAGCCGTGATTTCAAACCTTTTGCCAACGAAATGTACATCAACCCTGATAAATTCCAGAATCTGAAAAAATAATAAATCAAGGAGAAGTTGTAGGTTGTTGATTCCCAATTTGCTATTTTTAGCCCATCAACCTAAAAACGAACAACCATGAAACGACTATCTTCCTTATTTTTATGCCTGTTTGCAGTATTTTCATTAACCGCACAGCAACTTCCATTTCGCCTCGAAGAATTAACTGCGCCCGATTACATTAAAGCGGTCGAAAAATCTTCCAAAACCTGTATCCTGCCAATCGGCGTTTTCGAAAAACACGGGCCACATCTTCCCCTTGGAACCGATTTGTATGCTGCCCGTGAATTTGCGATCCGTGCAGCCGAAAAAGAATATACAGTTGTATTTCCCTGGTATTATTTCAGCCAGATAAACGAGGCCAAACAGCAGCCCGGAACCATTGCATACAGTCCGGAACTGATTTGGAAAGTACTTCAGGAAACATTGGACGAACTTGCACGCAACGGGTTTGATAAAATAATCATTGTGAATGGTCATGGCGGCAACAACGCCTTTTTAAATTATTTCGGAATGGCGCAACTTTCTGAAAGGCGTTCTTATAGCCTATATTGGTTTCAGCCAACCAACGATCCTGAAGTGCTGAAAAAAGCGGAGGAACTGACGCAACATGACCCTTACGATCAACATGCAGGAAACAAAGAATCGTCTGTTATGAAGGCTATTATTCCTGAATTTGTCCATTTGGATCGGGCAGGCCAGCAATCAGGAATTGATCAGGACAGGTTGAAACACCTTACCAATGTTTACACAGGAATATGGTGGTACGCCAAATATCCGAACCATTATTCGGGAGACGGCACAAAAGCAAATGCACAGGCAGGAGAATTGCTGATTAATTCAACCGTTAACCAACTGGTAAAAATGATTCAGGCTGTAAAAAAAGATGAAGTAACACCAGCACTTCAGAAACAATTCTTTGATGAATCGGAAAAACCTTTGAAGACGAAACAATAGCAAATTTAAAATCAGGCAATTTTCTGAAACCATTTCTGAAACAATGCGCCAATGATAGGAATTAAATTTTCTACTGATTTAACGGTGCCAATAAAACTGTAGGTCCATAAAACGAAAAGAAATCCCCAGGCAATAATATAATAATCAGGAATATACCAGGATAAAAAAAAGCAAATATAGAGACCAAGCAACTGCCGCAGATAGAAACCGGTCATCGAATCTTTTTTAATGCTGTTCAGCAAAAAGGCGAGAAACCAGCCAATCGGGGTAAAATGAGCCAACATCGATTTCAGTTTTGGATTCATGGTGAGATAGTTTTGTGCAATTTATAAAAAGAAAATAGCAACACCTCCAACAGTAATCACTGCGCCAATAATTTCTTTCCAGTTCACCTTTTCATGTAGAAGAAAGATTGCAGGAGGAATAATTAAAACCGGAACAATAGACATGATGGTTGC
>JAUYTA010000534.1 GCA_030695265.1 Bacteroidota bacterium | reverse complement strand
GAAATTGGAGGAAAAAATAAAACCCGCAAGCAAATTGCCGGAATTGAAAATTCATACATTGCCGCCGATAACATAGAATTTGCGTATCAGAATAAGATTCCGCTCTGGCTTTTTGGTTTTTTGTATTGAAAAGTCATCCGATGAATATTCTTGTTAAGAATTTTAATGTTTATAATCTGGTAGGCAAATGGTTATGAAATCATCGGATGACTAAGTTAAATAAGTTCCCCCACTACAACCAATTTTTCACCTTCGCCCGATAAACCTGTGAGTTTTACGGTGTGGATAGTATTCTTTTGAACGTCTTTGGCTTCAAATTCGACCGGAACAAATAAATCGCCATATCCGGAAGCTTTGGTTTTGGTGGCCTTTTCAACTAAAATGTTCTGGGTTTTCCCAATCAGGCTTTGGTAATAACGAAGTTTATTTTCTTCGGAAAGTTCCCTGATTTGTGCTGATCTCGCAGTTTTTATCTTTTCCGGAATGTGATTTTCCATTCGTTCGGCCCGTGTTCCTTTCCGGACCGAATATTTAAAAGTATGCACATGGCTGAAATTGAATTCGGCAACGGCATCCAATGTTTGCTGAAATTCTTCATCGGTTTCGCCGGGGAATCCAACAATGATGTCAGTGGTGAAATTAAAATCAGGATAAACAGACCGGAACTGGTTGATTGTTTTGCGGAATTGTTCCACATCGTACATCCGGCGCATCCGGAGCAGAGTTTTTTCGGAGCCGCTTTGAAGGCAAAGGTGCAGGTGCGGCATTAGTTTTGGATGACTGAAAAGTTCCACAAACCGGTCGCCAAAACCATCGGGTTCGAGCGACGAAATGCGTACCCTGAAATCGCCCGGCACATCAAGTATTTGTGCTAGCAGATCTTCGAACTTCGATTCTCCGTCTTCGTAACGGCCAATGTTGACACCGGTGACCACAATTTCTTTGAATCCGTTTTCGATGGTTTTACGCACACTTTCCAGAACGTCGGCCACAGGTCTAGATACAGCCCTGCCACGCACTGTGGGGATGATGCAAAAAGTACAGAAATTGTCGCATCCGTCCTGGACTTTTACGGCACTGCGGGTATGAAGGCTTTTGCGAACCGGTTCGTACCGAAATACATCCTGCGGCAATTGTTCGGGATGAAGTATTTCTCCTGAAAAATGGGCATCGACCAATGAAAGAATCGAGCTTTTGCGGTTATTTTCGACTACAAAAGTGATATTGTCCTGACTTTCGAGTTTTTCCTTGAAATTATTGGCCATGCAGCCGGTTACAACAACCACTGCATCCTTGTTTTTTCGGGCAGCCTGACTGATGACAGTCCTTGATTTCTGATCGCTCTGGTTGGTTACCGTGCAGGTATTAATCACCACTACGTCAGGAGATTGGTCGAAGTCAACCAGTTTGTAGCCAGCCTCATCAAAATCGGTGACCAGTGCATCTGTTTCGTATTGATTGAGCCGACAGCCAAGGGTTTTGAAGGCGACTTTCAAGCCTAAAGCCTCCCCCGACCTCCCGAAAAATCGGGATAAACTCTCCGAAGGAGGGGAGAAAGAAAGATTCTCATTTGAATTTTCACGAGTCATAAAAATCTGATGTAAAATGCTAAATAGGTATGTAAACGGTCAAACATATTATGTTTCTATTCTCTCGGTCCCGGTTTTCCCTGACTCCGGTTTACCTGAGGTCTTCTTCTTTGTTTGTTGTGTTTTTTAACCGGATTCGGTTGGGTAAAGAATTTTTGGTCCAACTCGCCTACGTTCATCATGTTTTCCTTCTTTGCTTCGGGTTCGTTGTAACCTTCAAACGAAGGTTTTTGCCCGCGTTTGTTCATATTCAGGAATTTTTTAACGTCTTCCAGATCAAGTATAAAAACACGTCCGCCATCGGATTGAGAATAGCTGTACCAAACTTTTTTCTGAAGAATATCAGTTTTAAAATGTCTGGCAAGTCCTCTGTCGGTTTCGATGGCCAGCAATTCATTCGGAAAATCTTCCAGCGCTTCGAGGTAATGATCGAGTTCGTAGGTGAGGCAGCATTTGAGCTTTCCACATCGTCCGGCCATTTTTTCTGCATTCGGCGATAAACCCTGTTTGATGGCGGCATCCGAAGTCACGCTTGTAAAGTCAGTCCGCCAGGTTGAGCAGCACAAAGCACGTCCGCATGAGCCGATTCCGCCTATACGACCAGCTTCCTGGCGCACGCCAATCTGCTTCATCTCTATTTTTATGCTGAATTCCCGTGCATACTGTTTGATCAGTTCGCGGAAATCGACCCGGTCGTCGGCAATGTAAAAAAAGATGGCTTTGTTGTTGTCGCCACGAAATTCCACATCCCCGATTTTCATTTCAAGGTTCAAATCGTTGGCGATTTGCCTTGCACGGATCATCACTTTGTTTTCGCGCGCTTTGGCTTCTTCCCATTTAATAACGTCAGAGGGAGTGGCTTTACGGTATATTTTATGCCACTCGTAACGTTCCGGTTTTTTTACTTTGCGTTTAAACTGAAGTTCGGCCAGTTTACCGGTAAGCGAAACCGCACCGATATCGTGACCCGGTGAACACGATACCACCACCAGTTCGTCGCGTTTTAATTGTATGCCTTCTTCGTTCCTGAAAAACTCTTTTCTCGTTCCTTTGAACCGGATTTCGACAATGTTCGATTCGTTGGTGGTGTCAGGTATATCGTTGAGCCAGTCGTAAGTGCCAAGCATGGCTGGCCGGTCTAAATCCGTATTTGTGTTGCATCCGCTGCATCCCATATCTCTCTGTTTTTAATAACAAACGGCAATATTATCAATTTCTGGCCAGATTTGCTATTTTTATTCGTTCTAAATAAGGTTTCTGGATAGGAGCCTGCGAATAGTCATATGTGTCAAACGACTGAATCAACGTTATTTCAATCCTGCAATCTGCTTTTCCAGAACTTTTATTTTTCTTTCGGCATCGGCCTGTTTTGGAAAGTATATTTTGAAAGACTATAATACGCATTCTATTTTTAAACTATTCTTTTTGACTTGATTTCTACTTCTGATATTTGGTGTAACTCAACCTCAATACAGTCAACATTTTCTTTATCAAAAAGGACGATGTTTATTCCATCCTTTTCCAATGAACTGTAAAACTGTATTCCATCAGCCCCAGTAAAAAAACGAATATATTCACATATGAATTGTGTGGGGATATATTCCAATTCAGAATCGTATCTACGCAATGGTTTCGATAAATCCTTACTTATTATATCTCTGGTCAATTTTGCTTTTGTAAAAGATAGAATATTCTCTTGATTGAAAGGACTTTGTTTTTTCGTAAAATCCACCAGTCTAAATTCATGTCCGTCTTTGATGCGAAAAATACCAATGCTAATATTATCCAAAAAGGTAGCTCTTATTTCATAAAGAGTAGTATTTAAAGTCTTGCTCAAATATAAATAGGGAATTCCTTGTGGATTAGCTCTTCCAGCAGCAGTAATTTTGTGAGGAGGAGAATACATTTCATTGGGCGAATAAGCTTCATTTTGATCATCACTATTAATTCTGGCACGATAAAGCAAATTCTGAGTATCTATTATTGAAAACTCATTAAACATTGCATCCCAGCCATATTCTTCCATGTCACGTATGTCAGTGAGAAATCGTCTTCTATGTTTCAAATCAACTTTGAGTATTTCCCAAAACGAAACACTTTCAGAAATATTATCAACATATGAAACTGGAATGTCAGGACTAAAAGATGACACAGAGAGAGCCAATCCCATATCAAGGTTGAGCACAATTGACACCGCAGTATCTGATAAGATCTTTTTACCAATATCTACTGAAGAAAAAATTCCCCAATCATTTTGAACAACTTCAATAAGAGGTTCACCGTTAAAATCATCATGTTTAAATATTGATATGAATTCTGAGAAGAAATCCATTATCTCATCAACATCAATCAGATTACCTTCTTTTGAGCAACATGTACATATGCCAGATACAGTTGATGTTGCAACTATAAATTGCTTGATTTCATTGTCGCTAAAACATTGATCGCAAACTTTCATAGATTATTGAATTATTGGGAGAGAATAGAATTCATTAATTCCAAATGATTTTTAATCGAGATTTTTTTCAACACACCCAAACCTGGGTATTGATCTCTTCTAAAATAACCAGTCAATTCAGCAATCGATTCATTTGAATACGGGATTGATTCAAAAAATGTCACGGCTTTCTCGACCGCTTCTCTAAACTTTTTATGGATATTGGTATTGTCGTCATTTGTAACGGATACAAAATGTCTAACCCAAACTTCCTTATCATTCTTTCTGTAAGTTAAATGAATAGCCAAAGCATAAGGAAGCATCCCTCCTTCAATATAAGTACTTGACAGAACAGTATAATCAGTAAAACCATCAAATCCATCTTCTCTATAATAAAAGACTTCTTCAGAAAATTTTTCTTCAGCTATATCACAATAGTCACTATTCCTTTTTTGAGGTTTAAAATTGTCATCAATTCGAATGATTTCTTTCCTTAGTCTACCAAGTTCTCTTTTGAAGGATCTATTGTTGTCAACAAAAATCACCTTTTTAACTTCTGGCATTTCTAACAATTCCTTAAAATCTTGATTATTTGAATCAACACTATCTTGGCATATCAGCATGACTTGCTGGTATCCTTTAGTTTGAATATGGTTAATAATTCCTTTGGCATTAGTATTTACTATGTATGCCGGTGTCCATTTATCTGTATCCGAAAGCAATTCATCTAATTCGTTCAATATTGTTTCTGCTTTTCCAATGAGGTCTCCATTTTGAGGATTTAATATTAGAGCATATGGAACATTCTTTTCATTCAATTTTTTTAATGCTATCTTCATACTGTTAAAACTGCTTTTGACAGGTTCAATAATTGGAAATACCTTACAATCATCACTGTATTTTTCTGCAAATTCTCTTAGTGCCAAAAGCTCAAATTGCTTGCCTCTTAGGTAGGGATAATACATGATAATTAGAGTTTTATGGGTTGACTTAACTTTAAGCTTAGTGATTGATAATCTCGTTGGTTGATTTTCAGACTCAAACACAACTGTCTAAGTTCTTTATAAAAACTTTGAAGTAATTGGGTATTTGAAGCTCTTTTTTTGAGTTCCGTGATAAACAGACGGTTTAACTCACTATTGGGAATTTGCTTCATTAAAAAAGCACATTCATCAAACATCTGAAAATTACTAACACATGGCAGTTGCCCAAAATAGGTGGTAACAATATTTTTATACTCCTGCGTTCGAAGGCTTCTAATCAAAAAGTTCGCATCAATATCATCCGAAATTGTGGCTTTTCTGACTTCCTCCATTTTAAAAGAATTGTTGTGTTTTATAATCGCAATAACCCCAATTTTCACATCCGTTTCTATGTACTTTTGAATTAATGATTCGTGAGTTACGATATAGCACTCTTTGAAAATCTTGATATAATCGTTCAGTTG
>JAUYTA010000531.1 GCA_030695265.1 Bacteroidota bacterium | reverse complement strand
TCGCCACGTTTTCCTTCCATCGAATGGATCAGTGCGGTTTCTTCGCCGCACACAAAAGCTCCGGCTCCGTATCGGATTTCAACATCGAAATTAAATCCGGTTCCCAAAATATCGTTACCCAACAAACCATATTCACGTGCCTGATTGATGGCAATCTTCAGGCGTTCGATGGCCAACGGGTATTCAGCCCGAATGTAAACCAACCCTTTGTCGGCGCCAATACAATAGCCGCAAATGGCCATCGCTTCGAGCACCGAATGTGGGTCGCCTTCCAAAATTGAACGATCCATAAATGCGCCCGGATCGCCTTCGTCGGCGTTGCAAACCACGTATTTCTGGTCGCTCACCGATTTGCGTGTCAATTGCCACTTCAGCCCCGTTGGAAAACCACCGCCGCCACGACCACGCAAACCGGAATCTTTGATCATGTCGATCACTTCAGCCGGTGTTTTTTCTGAAAGACAGGTTCCAAGAGCAGCGTAACCGTCGCGACCAATGTACTCTTCTATGTTTTCAGGATTGACAAAACCACAATTGCGAAGTGCAATGCGAATCTGCTTCTTGTAAAAATCCATTCCCTTCGAATCGCCCACCAGCTCATGCGTTTCAGGATCACGGTACAGCAAACGCTCCACCTTCCGGCCTTTAATAATGTGTTCATTAACAATTTCGGTCACATCTTCAGGAGTAACCTGGGTGTAAAAAGTATTGTCAGGCAAAATTTTCACGATGGGACCTTTTTCGCAAAATCCAAAACAACCAGTCAGGACAACCTGAATTTCGTCGGAAAGCCCGAACTCATTGAGGCGGTGTTGAAAATTCGATTTGATCAGTTCGCTTTGTGAAGCCTTGCATCCGGTTCCTCCGCATACAAGGATATGCATATTGTATTCGGCCATAATAGTCCGTTTGTTTTTATTTATTTATTATCAATTGTTGAATAAGCTACCGGAATAATTCCATCTACCATTTCATTGAGTTTAATGTGTTTGTCAATGATTTCCTGGGCCTTATTTTTGTTAACAAAACCGTAGACCACTGGCGCTTTTCCCGGAATTGTCAATTCGATGGTTGGTTCGGCGTAGCAATATCCCATGCAACCAGTTTGGGTAACGATAACATCAATTCCCTGATGATCAAGCTCCTCAATCAGGAAGTTCATGATTTCTTTTGCTCCTGAAGCAATGCCGCAGGTTGCCATCGAAACTTTAATTTGAACCAATTGCTCCGGGCTGTCGCCTTTTTCTCTAAGTTTAATTTTCGACTGAACTTCGGATTGAAGTTTCTTTAAGTCAGCCAGGCTTTTTATTTTGTTCATCGTTAGTAGATTAAGAGTTATACATTATTCGCTAAAGGTCAATAGTTTGAATCTAAAAATATCTAAGTTTTGTCATTATTCGCTAATTTGGATTTGTTCTAAATTTTCCTGAAGCATTTCCTTCAGGAATAACCTGACGTCAGGATTACTAATCGGAACATTTTCAAGCGTTTGCCTTATTTCGCGGGTATCAAGTTCATATTCTCCTGAAGGTGTTTTATGTTTAAAGACATAGTTGATTTCGTCGGAAGAGCAAATCAGGATGAGTAAGGTTCCAACCAAATCGCCCATTATTGGACGGTCGAGATGGTTCAATTCAAATATTGCGGTGACTTTTGTTCCTTTGCCAAACACTGATTCAATACTGAATGAGCCACCTGTCATTTCAGCATTCTGTTTGAAAAGCGACAAACCCAGACCTACTTTTCGGGTAGTTCGCGAAGTATAAAACGGATCGATGGCGGATTGAAGCTGCTCCGGGCTCATGCCGGTCCCATTATCGGTAATGGTAATAATCAGTTGATTTTCGTTGGGCTGTTCATCGATTTCTATCCCAATCAATGTTGCTTTTGCCCGGATTGAGTTCTGGACAATATCGAGAATATGGAGGGAAAGGTCTTTCATGTTAAGATTAGCAGGAAAAAATAAATTGAGATGAATACAATGCCAAAAATACAAATTCATTTAAATCAAAAATTCAAGCCACAAGAAAACTCAGCACAAACCGATCAAAAACCAAAGCCGATGAAACAGATCAAAGGTGATTAGTTTCATAGGCTTGAGTATTCATTCTTTTTCTTAACTAATTGTTAATATAATTAATGTATCAGCTTAGAACATTTATATCAAACTCCCCCTTTTAATAGTTTATCTATCTTTGGAAAAATTAAAGGCTGCCCAGTTAAGAAACTTATTAAACAAAGAATTCTGACTATTTTTTGAGAAAATTTCGGGCAGCCTTTATATTATTGATATGGTGTTATCTGTAGATAATCGTCCAGACTTCCATCCCTTAAAAGTATTTCGATTATTTCCTTACCCATTGGGTGAAGCTCATCGCAATAAAACTGGCTTGCTTCTTTCTTGAAGAAATCAGTAAGGATAACTGCTCCCTTGTCATATCCTTTAGATTTTACTTCAGGCTGTTCATTCACCCTTAACAGGTATGAAGGTATAAATGTGCCATCAATTTTTATTGACGAAACTGAATAACCCAATAATGGACATCTTGCCGGTTCAAGTTGATTAGGTTTGAATTTCGTGCTGCCCCTTCGGGCAATGTATTCACGGGCAATCCATTCGGGCATAAAACCAACCTTATAAGCACCAATATGCTGGTTGGGAATAAGTTTATAACGGGTTGATGGCGTATTTATCATTTGTTCGAGCAACAAGTTTGCCTGTTTTACCATCTTGCCGGTTGCAAACGGCCAGTAGGAGCCAACACCTTCGCCCGAAAGCCCTTCGGTGTCGGTAATGCTTGGGTTAGAATACCCCCTTGGAGCGACAAGCCTCCACAACCAGGCTATCGACATGGGCAAAACGTGCAACATACCAACAATTCCGTAATTTGGATTTTCCTTTGTTGACGGTGGGGTACGAATTCCAAAACTTCTCACATCAACCTCTACCGGATTGGCAATCGTATTTTTAACAAACCGGCGGGGCATAATTACTCTGGGATTCGGACAGCTTTTCCCCGGTTCGTCTTCGGTATGTTCCCAAATTAAGCACGATGAGTCAACTTTTCCCTGAAGATTAAGAAAGATCAAGGGTTCAGGCGGATGAATGGTTAATTTTTCGAGCTGAGGTTCGGTACCATACTCTTTTATATGGTCAACCCTTAAAAACCAACCTTGCTCTGCATCGGTTATCACCAGTTTTTTTGAATTCTGCTGCAAACTCGGAGGGCACAACGCCATATCATCTGTTATCGGTTGGAGCTCACAAGTATCCGAGAGGTCAATTATTATTCTTTCTTTTGTAACAATGTTTTGTCCAATTTGGACACGGCCATCAGGCCGACGGTGCATCTCGCCAATCATTTCACTTTTTCCACCGCCGCTTGCTCCTTCGTGCATTATTATTAATTCATTATCATACGGCGTGATCAATTTTACGGTAGCGCCATGCAATGTTACCCAGCCTTCAATTTCACCAATGTTCAATAAAATGCCATAGGCACCTTTTTTAGCGCTGGGTCCTGGATATAGATTAAAGGAAAACAATTCGTGAAGGTTCTCAAGCCGGTTGTGAACAACAATCTGCCTGCCGTTAAAATGGGTATGCCTGAATGTTGGAGCCAAATAAATTATGGCTTTAGGGCAAAAGTTTTCAGGTATTTCGGCCTTGGGAATAAACCCTTGCAAATCTGCCAGTCCACCGACGAAAAAACCTGCGTTGGCTGGGGCAATTAAAAGTGAAGGATACCCATACTCATCTCCTCCGGCCATAAACGGCATTACAATCAATTCTTTTTGGGCTCTTAACCAATCGAAGGTTAAGTTCCTCAATGGTTCGAAATCTTCGTTGAACCTATCAGAGTACCTAACTTTGTCAGTATCGCCCTTATCAGCAATTACCATACAATCAGGGTCGCGCCTACGCATGTACATATCGGTATAGTTGACAGCAAGCCCATTTTTGCATTTTGTTACAGTCGCTTCAACAACTTCACCTACACCATCTACGTTATAAGCTACTTCAAATATTTCGTCAGCGCCGCCCATAGCGAGCGATAATAAATGGGTCCTTGATTCAGGTACAATCACTTTTTTCCCTTGCAATAACTCCGCGACCTCAGCCCGAAGTTGAAATAATCCTGTTACTTCTTCCATTTTGTGTATTTTTACTTTATTAATTTGAGGCTCTCCTCAATCTGTCGTTAATGCTGATACCTATGCCAACATTGGGTACATATTCTGCTACAATGCAATCAAAATTCATTTTGTCCAGTAAATGCAGTTTATCATTCACTGAGAACACATTTAAGGCAAGGAAAGCCAAGAATGGTAATCCTGATTTTAATGGAGAAATCATTATCACATCTTCCCAAGGTGTCCGAAAAACACTCCATGAAAATATTGTCCCCATTGAGAGCATTGAAATTATACTCAGGGCAATGATCACGAATATATTGGAAGCCATTTTCATTAAATCCTATTTAATATGAAATGATACAATTAAATTTTATTTACTTTGCAAAGAGATAAAACAAATTCTATTTCTACAAATAAAATTAAATTTTATTTAATTCCTATCGCATTATTTAAGGTATACTTAACCATGGAGGCACTTTTATTTACTGATTTCAAATACAGAATGTTTGCGAATAATGTGGGTTCGATAAATAAGCCGACTAATTCTTAATTGATTAGTTTTACTGAAAAATTTTATCAGCATGAACAAGATTGGAGAACGGATAAGAAAACGCAGGGAATACCTGGAAATCCCAATGAATGTATTGGCCAAAGGTATTGGAGTAACATCAAGTTTATTATCACAAGTTGAAAATGGCAAAGCCTTTCCATCCCTACATACGATTAAACATATTGCCGACTACTTAAACACTTCAGTAGGGACACTTATCGGTGAAAATGATACTTTCAGCTCAAACCCAATAATTGCCTGGGACGATAAAAAATTCGTCAAGAGCAATAATAATGGGGCAACCTTATATTTAATGGCTCATTATAGTCCACTCCAAACGATGGAAATTTATGCGGTAGAACTGGAAAAGGAAGGTAACTCGAAAGGTTTGATAGATCATCGCAGAAATGGTCAGGAGTTTTGTTTTGTGATCAGCGGGGATGTTTCTGTTGTACTTCAAGAATTGACACATGAACTTACCATTAACGGGAGCATATATTTCTATTCGCATGATTTAAAGCACTTTGAAAATAATTCTGCCGAAAAAACATACATTTTATGGGTGCTTTGTCCTTTAAAAACATAGATGTAATAATCAGAAACAATAGAGGATTTTCAGTTATCATTTTTTATTTTCATTCCAAATATTGCATTGCAACTATGGAATTCTAACACTTCGTCCATCTTCGCCCTTTAATGCCTTTCGCAACTCCTGAAAAGAAGGGTCTTCAATATAAAATTCCGTATAGGTTTTTCCCAGATCTTCAGGATAATGGGCATCCGAGAATTTCACTAAAGTGATTTCAGGATTGATCCTGAATTTTTCACGAACTGCTTTTTCATCTGCAAGTTTTGAAATCCGAAGGGCCTCCACTTTTAATTCAGGAGGGAAAAATCCCAATTGACTGTAGAGGCTGTTTCGTGGCCTGTCGATGTGTGCAGGAATAAAAATTCCGGAGAGTTCGTGTACTTTCTGCTCTACTTCTTCGATACTCACATCCAATGATGCACCGAGGTAATTGGCCTGTTCTTCCAGAATATAATCGAATTCATCGACCACCGCCTGATAGCCAAACAAGGAAGGTTTATTTGGAATAATTGTGAGATGCAGGTCCAGAAAGTCCTGAAATTCGTTCAGCGCATCAAAATCCTCAAAAAAACCGAGGCAGTGAACTTCTTCGCGCGAAGTCATTTCGCAACCCGGAATCACCGTCAAACCCGACCTTCGCCCCAGTTTCCAAACCAACTGGCAATGTTTGGTCGAGTTGTGATCTGTGATTCCGATGATGTCCAACCCTCTTTTGCCGGCAAGCGAAACGATGCGCGCAGGACTCATTTCCAGATCGCCACAAGGTGATAAAACCGTGTGGATATGAAGATCTGTCCTGAACGATTTCATCGTTTACTGGTTAAAGAGTTGATACAGTTTTCCAGCAATTTCGAATGTTGACAGGCTGGTTCCCAGCACCGGTATATTTTCATCGTTGGAATGCCTGACCGTATTTTCCAGCGGCTCAAGGTTATTCACCAGAATTACAGCGGCCAAATCTTTCAGCGATGCAATTGCCATCACATTCTGATGCACCTGTAAGGTAATCCAAACTTCGCCTTCACGGGCATTTCCCATCACATCACTCAACAGGTCGGAAACATATCCGCCCGAGATTTCGCGATCCAGACCTTTTTGGCCCGAATACACTTTTAATTTTAGTTTTTCAACAATTTCAGAAACCTTCATTTCGTCGTCCTCTTTTATTACAATCTGCTTTAAATCTATCTGTTCCCCATTTTTTTTGCACATTCTGAAGCGCTTTTCTGGCCGTAATCTTTCCCTCATCTTCCCACATTTGTTGCAGGAAAATGCAATCCGACATTTTCGCCTTGCCGTTAACCATGTCTTCGGCAAGCGCATGGCAGTTGGGCGCTCCGCAAGCCCCGCAATCAATTCCCGGCAAAGAACATACAATTCGTTGTGCCCTGGTCATTTTATCCATCGCCTTCAGCCGATCCTTTCCAAAGATGAAAAGTGGTTTCGGGCTGATGGAATCGATGACCAGCTTTTGTTTCAGCTCTTCAATATCAACCCTGATCGTGGATTCAGAAATATTTTTCGCTGAAGGATAGCTCTTTGCCCGTCGTTCAAGTTTTTCAACCGTCAGAAACCGGTTTCCGGTAAGCAAAATGCCACCGGCACAGCTTTGGTCGCAGGCACGAAGTTCCAGAAAATCGACTCCCTTCACCTGATCGTTTTCAAGCCTTTCAAGAAACCGTACAACATTGTGAATCCCATCGATGGCAATACTTCTGGAACCAAAATGGCCGGACTCACCGCGTGTCTGGCTCCACAGAATGCCCTCTTCCGAAAGATTTTGCCGCTGTTCCGAATTGTCTTCAGCTTCAACTTCCGAAATCACTTTCATGACTTCATTGTACAAATGGTTCATATTAACAATACCATCAACAATTGACTCGCGCTCGCCTACCGGACTTTTTACCGAAGCAATTTTGGCAATGCAGGGAGTCGCATAAAAAAGGCCGATTTCATCGCGCTGTGCCCCTTCGAGCAGCAAACGTTCAATTGCAAAATGCGCTGACAGATCGTGAGGAGCTTTCCTGAGAATGAGATTTTCGGTAAGCGATGGGTACCGCCCCTGAATAAGGCGAACGATTGCCGGACAATAGGTGGAAATTGCAGGTTTGGGATTTTCTTCGTTCCTGAGATATTCGTTCACTGAATCTATCAGTAGTTGTATAGGTTGTTCAACCTCGAAAATATGGGTAAACCCAACTTTTTTCAAGCCACTGTATATCTGTGTTTCGTTGTATTTCTCCGGAAACTGACCGATCATGATGGATGGAAAAAGGATCACGCGGTATTTGAAAGCTCTAATTTTTGTCAGATCGTCCTGTTCCACATAAAATGCCTGGGTAGGACAGGAACGATGGCACTGGCCGCAGTCAACGCAACGTTCGTGGTCGATAACCGCCAACCCGTCAATCACCCGAATGGCTTCGGTAGGACATGCCTTCATGCAATGGGTGCACCCGATGCATTTGGCAGCATCTACTTTTAACGCGTGATAATTCGGTAATCCGCTCATGAGAAATTATTTACCATTTTAACCGTTGTACCTTTTCCCACTTCCGATTCAATATATAATTCGTCTGTATTTTTTTTCATATTGGGCAGACCCATTCCGGCGCCGAAACCCATTTCGCGAACTTGCTTGCTTGCTGTTGAAAACCCTGCCTGCATTGCCTGTTCAATATCGGGAATGCCAGGGCCTTCGTCGCTCACCAAAATCGTGATCTTGCTTTCGTCAATTTCAACATCGACTGTTCCGCGCCAGGCATGTGCCACCACATTCACCTCCGCTTCGTACAATGCAATCACAATGTTTTTAATGGTTTTCCCATCAATGTCCAATTGCTTCAATACCTTTTTTACCTCGCTCGACGGATGTCCTGCGTGTGTAAAATCGCCTCCTTGTATGGTGAATGTTAGTTTCAAGTTTCAGGTTTAAAGTTCCAAGTTCCGCATTGGATATTGGTTATTGGTTATTCAAAATTGTATTTTTTTGTCATTTATTGTCATTTGCTTCGCGTCATTCAATTGTCAATTTTTTATTCGATCCGAAAATAGTAAATGGTAAATAGTATAATCGTAAATTAATAGATCGGTTTTAGTCCGGCCTGAAATAAAAGGCCGCTCGACTTAAAAAGCGAATACGGTGATTCAAGGATACACATTCCGTTTTCTTTGGCCAGATCGAGCATTGGCTGATTGGCTTTTTTGTTGCGAACAAATACAATGGCCCGGATATCGGCCATTTCGGCGGTACGTATTGCCTGAAGGTTGACCATACCAGTCAGAAGAACCAGATTATCGGTATCAAGTGTAAGTACATCGCTCATCAGGTCGGAACTGTATCCCATCTCCACCTCTTCATCGAGTTTATCGGCACCACACGATATGTTGGCATTTAAAACGGCGGCGATTTCTTTTAGCTTCATTTCGGATTTTAAATGGGTTTGGGGCAAATTTCAGAAAAAATTACCAAATACCTGTGATCTAAATCAGTATTAAGGCTTATTTAAAATGGTTATAGAGAAGGAGTTTTTGCGGCTTCTGAATATTAGGGAATGAGACTTCTTCCCGGGAAATAGACTTCTTCCCGGGAGATGAAAAGAAATTAATTAATCGTAATTACTTGTGAAAAACCAATCCGACAGAAAAGTCAATCCGCCCTAAATTTTCACGATTGTCATCGTCCAGTTCAATGGTGTTGGTATAACCATTAACAGTCTGTTCCACTTTTGAAAGCATACCAAGTGTATATGACAAGGTAAACGCAACTGATAAATTTTTAGCAATCCCAATTTGGTACCCAACATCACCAACGAGGCCCAATGTGGAGCCTTTAAGTACCACAGGTATAATCATAGTCCCAACATCTTTATAAGAAAGTAATCCAATCGCTATGTTGGAAAACAGTGCATTCTTTTTATTAGCTGATGGGATATATGAGGCAACCAAAGGTCCAATGAATGAAATTGTCATATTATCATTCATTTGACCGACATCGATTCTTCCATCTTGGTCAAAATCATAATTGACAGTGCCAAAATCTTCCTTCGAGTTGAATTGACTATATTTAATTCCTAATCCAATCGATTCGTTAAGGAAATACGAAGCATCAATGGAAAAGTGATTTCCTGATTTCAACTTTTTCATGTAGTCACGATATTCGCTGGGAACAGATTCCGAAATTTTTGCGAACCGATAGCTATATCCTCCATTCACTGATATTCTGATTTTTTCATAGTTTTTCCCCGGGGATCTATAATCAGAAGGGATTAATGATTGGGAAAAATAATCCTTACTAAAAGTTTTCACGTCTGATTTTTGTAATAACGTTTCTCGTATTTCCTGATCAACCAAAAAGGTAAAATAAATAAAATCATCCCTCTCCTTTGTTATCTTACAATTAATTGAATCACCTTTGCTGGTAACAATTAAATCCTGACCGAATAAGCTGTTTACAAATAAAACAGCGAAAATTGTAGCGATAAAAATTTTTGTCATTGATGTTTGGCTTTAAATGATTCGAATTCATATTTTCCGGTTTTGCTATCAATAAGTTCAAGAATAGGTCGACCAACAAAAGCACCCATTCCAACCTTGCAACGTATATAATATTGTCGTCCTTTTTCAATATCAATTGGAAGCTCTTCTTTTGCTTCAGTTCTCGCCCAAACAGTATTAAGTCCGAATTTCGCGACCTTAACGCTTGATTTATAGTTATTTACAACCCTTCCGAGCACCTCGTCTCCTAAATAAATATCGTATCCCACCAATGCACCAGTTCCTCCATATCGATAAATATTCAAAATAGCAAAATCTGCATTGGGAATGATTTCCTCTTCTTTTGTCAGATTCATGTTACTTATGTCCTCTAATTTTAAAATTTTTGCCTGAATCCGGTGACAAGAACTTCCCATTGCTGAAGGCAAATTATGTTTCGTGATTTTCAAGACATTTCCGCCAATTTTCATGGCTTCCATTTTTGACAGCGTAATCACATCTTCATAAGTACACTTGGTCGAGAAACCTGAATCTCCAACTTTTATCTCGCCAAGCAACTCTGCTTCATTAGGAACTTGGTCATTCAGTCCTAAAACAATAACATCTGCCTTAAAATCAAGCGGTTCATATTTATTTATGACTGTAGTCATCACCCTCGGACTGCAAGAAATTGTCATTACACTAACCAGAAATATTGATAAGTAAATGTATTTTTTCATTGTTGAATAGTGAATAGGTTTTGAGGTATGCAGATTATCAAAATCAAAAAATTCCATAATTCAAATTTAATAATATATCCAAATATTCAACATAGATTAGTAATTAAACTTCGAAATTTATGTACCATAATTTACGAAGAAAAAACTTTCAACCAGAGATTCATCGATGCACTATAAATAACGCTTGTTATTTTTCAGGCCAAAATATTTGCGATAGCATAAAGCGGGTAAACCTGAATATTTTCGTATCCTGCAAAATTCTCCAAAGAAATCCGGCACCCATATTTTGCTTTTTTTCCTTTAAGAAACAGGAATCTACTGATCAATGAACCTTTTTCAAAGGCAATATTAGCTGCTAATTCATATTTTTAAACGGCGCATGCAGTTCGTAAGCAGAAACAAGGTGTACAGCGCTTTGGAATTCCTAACTAATAAATGACTGCGGTTGGAAATTCACAAATGTTTCGTAATTTAAGTTCGAAATTCACACACTATGATTTACGAAGAAAAATCTTTCAATCAGGGATTCATTGACGATCCTGAATTGCATCAGAAAATTATTGATGCGTTGCCAATTCCGATTTTCTACCGCGACCTGAGTGGCATTTACAAAGCCTGTAACCTTGCTCAGGAAAAACTGTTGGGCTTGCCCAAATCTCAAATTATCGGGAAAACTGTTTTCGATATCCAGCCTTTTGAGATCGCTGAGATTTATTCGAAACGCGATCAGGAATTGTTTGACAGCCCTGGAGATCAGAATTATGAAGCGAAGTTCCGCGATGTTTCCGGGGTGGTGCACGATGTGGTTTTCAACAAAGCGGTTATTCGCAATAACCAAGGAGAAATTGCCGGAATTGTGGGATCAATTTTCGACATTACCGAACGCAAAAAAGCGGAACG
>JAUYTA010000530.1 GCA_030695265.1 Bacteroidota bacterium | reverse complement strand
CTGGAGTTACAAAACAAAATTCTTTGGAAAGGACATCCTGAAAATGACTCCGGAAGAAGAACGGGCATTTATTTCTAATTATCAAAAACTTGGCTTTATTAAAAACGACCGGTTGACCATTTTGAGTCCTCAGCAAAAGATAACACATTACAAAATCGATGCACTTTCAGGAGAAATGAATGCTTCGCCAATTGATGAAGAAATTCAAAATGAAGCCATCATTTATTACCAATCGGCCAACTACGTTTACAAAGAGAAACTTGATAAATGGGATCGGCAATGAGAATAATGCAATTTATTGGTCGGTCTGTAAAATACGCTACACTTCTTCTGGCTCTTTTGTTTTCGGTAAACAGTTTGCTGGCGGAAACTAAAAAGGATACACTGGTCAATAAGGCCTGGCGCGATACTTTTCGTGTTGTGAAAGCTCAGAAAATTGAAATTGACTCGATTAATTCGATGTTATTTTTCAGGCCAAAGCCATTTGAATTTGCCAAAAATGTTCCTCTTGATTTGTACCAACTCGGAAAAACATCCTTCTCTAAAAAGAATTTGCCAAAATTAGCCGCCATTTTGGGTGGAACAGCTATTTTGGTAGCATTTGATCAACCAATTCTGGATGCCGGACAGCAGTTTGGCCGATACATAAATCTGGATCCAACACGTAAATCAAAAACGGTTATCGAAGCCAATTTCGGAAACTTTAAAGTTGATGTACTTGATCTTCCTCAGAATTTAAACTCAGCTATTTATTTTCTGGGTGAAGGTTGGCCAAGCATCCTGATTGCCACAGGATTTTACGGTTACGGACTTGCGGCCAACGATTACAGAGCTTTGCAAACTACTTCTCAAATGACTGAAATGTTTTTCACACTGGCTGTTACCACGCAGTTTCTGAAACGTATTACAGGCCGCGAAAGTCCATTTCGGGCGATGTCGGATGGATCAAGGAAACCCGGGGGAAGCTGGCATTTGTTTCCGGCTCCGTTGCATTACCAGCAGAATGTTTCCTTACACGATGCATTTCCCTCCGGGCATTTGGCGACTGCAATGGCAACCATCACGATACTTGCGGGAAATTACCCCGACAACAAGTATATTAAACCAGTGGGCTACAGTCTTATGGGTTTGCTGGGTTATTCGATGATCAACAACGGCGTACACTGGATCAGTGACTATCCACTGGCCATCGCCATTGGCTATACCTGCGGAAAAATTGCCCTTTCGCGCGGAAGAAAAGTCATCACAAAAACCGGTACTGACAATGGCAAGTCATCTTCTCTGATGCCTGCCTATTTCGGACAGGGTGGAATGGGCCTGAGTTACCGGGTTACCTTCTGAACAGTTTTATTCATTAAACTTTGTTACACCTCCTGAAACCACAAACTTCATTACTTCTGACGGGCTCAAATCTACTGTTTTGACCGAGCTTTCAGGAACAAGGTACAATTCGCCCGAAAAGTTATATGAATGCGGGAAATAGACTGCGACCATTTCATTCAATCCAAAATCCTGTAAATTTTTCTCAGTTACAAAGCCCAGTTTCCATAGATTGTTTTCCTGATTCATACAAACAACAACAGGAACATTGAATTTTTTTTCCTTTCCGACGAATGCCGTAAATAAATCATTCAGAGAGGTATAGATTACATTCAGCAAGGGTGCACGCTTCAGAAGCCTTTTGGTAAAATAAATGAAAGGTTTGGCAATAATGGTCTGTCCGATTAAACCCATCAGTGTCAGTGCAATAAACAAAACCACTATTCCAACACCGGGCACATCAAATTGAAAATGTTCTTTCAGCGGATCACGAACCAAGCGGTCCACAAAATCGAACATCAGAAAAACAGTGTATAATGTTACCGCCAAAGGACCTGACAATACCAGGCCTTGCAGAAAATAGGTGAAAATACGTTTCATGTTTTTTTTGCGAAAGATAAGCGTTTTCGACTTGCGTTAAGAATTGGAACAGAACGATCTTCTTAAATAATTGTTATCACTGAAATAAACAATCCGGTGGTTTAAATTGTATTCTACAAAAAGTATGTCATGAAACAAATGGTAATATTAATGATGATCTTGTTGACTTTGGGCTGCAGCGGACAGGACAAGAACAAGCAAAATAATTCTACAACTATGAAATTCAATGAATTAAATGCATTTGAAAAATCGGTAATTGAAGGCAAAGGCACTGAACGTCCGTTTACCGGCATCTATTACAAACACGAAGAAAAAGGCACTTATTTGTGTAAAAAATGCAATGCACCACTTTATAAGTCAGCCGATAAGTTTGATGCTCATTGCGGATGGCCAAGTTTTGATGATGAAATCAAGGGAGCTGTAAAACGGACAACCGATGCCGATGGCCGTAGAACTGAGATTACCTGTATGAAATGTGACGCCCATTTGGGACATGTTTTTATCGGCGAAGGACTCACTAAAAAGAATACCCGTCATTGTGTTAATTCTGTTTCCCTGAATTTCGAGCCTGAACCTAAAAAATAAGAAAGTCCGTCATTCATCCATGAATTGCTCGTTGTGAATAATTTGATACACTTCCGGGTAAGTTTTGGCTTCCATCAATAATGCCCGAAGCCCTGCAGCTCCGGCAAAATCATTTGTATAGATTTTATAAAACCGTTTCAGAATATTGATGCTTTTTAATTCGCCCCAGTTTTTTTCAAATAGTTGTGTAT
>JAUYTA010000522.1 GCA_030695265.1 Bacteroidota bacterium | reverse complement strand
GTAGAATACAAAGTTCCCGACAACTGGTGGCACAGCAAAGATTACTACAATGTGCCGCTCGATGATTTTATGGATGCGCTCAAAAAAGCCATAAAAAGTGGCTATTCGCTTAGCATTGGCGGCGATGTATCCGAAACAGGTTTCAGCCGCGAAACCAATTGCGCACTGGTTCCCGATTACGATATTCCTTCGGCATACATCAACGAAGATGCCCGTCAGTTTCGCTTCTCCAACGAAACGACTACCGACGACCATGGAATGCAAATGATCGGCTATCTTGAAAATTACAAAGGCTTGGGCAAAGATTGGTTCCTGATCAAGGATTCAAGCTCCGGATCAAGAAACGTTGATGCTAAAAGTCCCAATTTCGGATATTATTTCTTTCACGAAGATTACATTAAACTAAAAATGATGGGATTTACAGTTCACAAAGATGCTGTTAAAGATCTGCTGAAAAAGTTTAAATAGAATGATTGCCCGTTTGCCTGCCTATTTGCCGTTTGCGTCAGTCAGTCGTAGTCATTTAGTAGTCATTCTGTTGTTATTTTCCGGCAACTTAATGACTACCAAATGACAATTGAATGACTTTTATGACATTGAGTAATTACGGGTATCCATCTTATATAATTACTTCGGTATCAATTTTAAGTTTTGATCATTTTTTTTTCTGAAATATTGGGAATTGAATTTCCGTTACCGGACACGGAAATTCAAATCAATACTCATTCCGGTGATTTACCTTCAAATTATCACTACAAATAGCTTGATTTTGTGAATTTGATATTCATACCTGTGTTTTTGCTACAAATCCTCAGATTCAATGTATTACTTTGTGTTTTTCCAATTTCTGACAGATAAGTTCGATAATTTCAGGAAAAATAAGAATCGGGAAATTTGAATAAACAATGATATTTGTCATATAGGCTAACAACGACTTGTTTGTCAGTGAGATAAAAAATGAAATATTTTGTCGTTATTTAGAATGAATATAAATAGAGGGGCGCATTTTAAAAAGGAAATCTCCCGTTCCCGAAGTTATATAAACATCTTTAGATTTGCATGTTTTTTTAAGAACCCCTGATATTAAAACAGATGGATGAAAAGGTGTTGCACGCAGGAGTTGTTCAGGATGTTTCAGCGAATAAAATTACAGTAGCCATTATTAATGCTTCTGCCTGTTCCTCCTGCCATGCAAAAGGAGCTTGTCTTGCTTCAGATATGAAAGAAAAGGAAATCGAAATCTATAATTTCACAGGAGATTATCATCCCGGACAACATGTAAACATTGTAGGCCGGACATCTCAGGGATTCAAAGCTGCTTTTTATGGTTACGTTTTGCCATTCATCCTGGTTTTCACTACACTTATTTTGAGCATTTCGCTCACCAATAGCGAAGGTATAGCTGGACTGTTATCACTGGCAATCCTTATTCCATACTATGCCGCACTTTATTTTTTCAGAAATAAAATTAAACGTTCTTTTGAATTCGAAATCGCTGCAATAAATTAATAACACTGTATGACTACAATTATTTTATATACTGTTTTAACCCTCAGCATTATTGGAGTTTTGTCGGCAATCATTCTGTATTTTGTTGCTCAAAAATTCAAAGTGTATGAAGATCCAAGGATTGGACAGGTTGAAACCGCACTGCCCGGAGCCAATTGTGGAGGATGTGGATTTGCCGGTTGCCGTGCTTTTGCTGAAGCTTGTGTAAGCAAAGGAGAACTTGCCGATTTGTTCTGTCCTGTTGGCGGAAACGACACGATGAGCGGAGTTGCTGATATTTTGGGCATAGTAGCCGAAAAAAAAGATCCACGTGTTGCTGTTGTGAGATGCAATGGAACCTGCGAACACCGTCCCAAAACGAATTTTTTCGATGGTCCGGTGTCGTGCGCAATTGCATCAACGCTTTACAGTGGAGATACCGGTTGCCAATACGGTTGTTTGGGCTGCGGCGACTGCGTGGTGGCTTGCGACTTTGATGCCATTCACATGAACCCGGTTACCGGATTGCCTGAAGTGGATGACGAAAAATGCGTGGCTTGCGGCGCCTGTGTGAAAGCTTGTCCGAAAACCCTGATAGAATTAAGGAAGAAGCGGCCAAAAGACCGGAAAATATATGTGTCATGCCGCAATCAGGATAAGGGTGGAGTTGCCCGCAAATCATGCGCAGTGGCTTGTATCGGTTGCAGTAAATGTGAAAAGGAATGTAAATTCGATGCAATAACAATTGCCAATAATCTTGCATTTATTGATTCAGATAAATGTACACTTTGCCGGAAATGTGTTTCCGTTTGCCCAACAAATGCAATTATTGAGTATAATTTTCCGCCACGAAAAGTTGTTGTTGCAGAACAACCTGTTTCTGTGCCCGAAAAACCCAAAGAGGTTACGGTTCCGATTTCTTCTGAACCAAAATCATCTGAACTTTAAATTATTAGGAGGAATATCGTGTTAAAAACATTCAAAATAGGAGGGGTTCATCCGGCTGAAAATAAACTTTCAGCCTCGAAAGCAATTGAAGTGCTTGCCCTTCCAAAAACAGTTTTTATTCCTGTTGGCCAGCATATTGGCGCACCTGCCGAAGCGATTGTCAAAAAAGGCGACAAATTAATGGTCGGACAGCTCATCGCAAAATCTTCGGGATTCGTTTCTGCCAACATTCATTCGTCGGTTTCAGGAACAGTGAAAAAGGTAGAGACAGGTCCCGACACCTCAGGATATCCGAAAATGGGTATTTATATTGATGTGGAAGACGATATATGGGACGAACAGATTGATCGGAGTTCCGAATTGAAATCAGAAATTAACCTTGATTCGGCAGCTATTCTGGCCAAAATTCAGAATGCAGGAATTGTAGGTTTGGGTGGAGCAACTTTTCCAACCCACGTGAAACTGATGCCGCCGAAAGGAATGAAAGCGGAAGTTTTGCTGATCAACGGAGTGGAATGTGAACCATATCTCACCTCCGATCACCGGATGATGCTGGAGCACGGAGAGGAACTCATCGTCGGAGTAAAGTTGCTAATGCTTGCCCTGAACGTTGACCAGGCATCCATCGGAATTGAAAACAATAAACCGGATGCCATCGCCAAAATGAGCAGTCTGGCAGCGCGGCACAAAAACATATCGGTTATCCCGCTGAAAGTTAAATATCCGCAGGGAGGTGAAAAACAATTGATTAAAGCTGTTACCGGCCGTGAAGTACCATCAGGCGCGTTGCCAATTTCGGTTGGGGTAGTGGTTACCAACATCGCTACCACTTTTGCTGTTTACGAGGCAGTTCAGAAAAACAAACCTTTGTTTGAACGGGTGGTTACAGTTACCGGCAAAACGGTAAAAAATCCATCAAATTATAAAGTTCGAATTGGTACAACCGTCAGCGAATTGATTGAAGCAGCGGGTGGACTTCCGGAGAATTGCGGGAAAATTATCAACGGCGGCCCGATGATGGGGAAAGCGTTTGCCAATACCGAAATACCTGTAACCAAAGGCACTTCAGGAATTTTAATGATGCCTGAAAATGAAGCAAAACGCAGCGAAACGATGCCATGTATTCGTTGCTCCCGTTGTGTTTCGGTATGCCCGATGGGACTGGAACCTTTTCTGCTGATGACACTTTCTGAAAGACAAATCTGGGAGAATTTAGAAACCGAAAAGGTGATGGATTGTATTGAATGTGGCTCTTGCAGTTATACTTGTCCGGCCAACCGTCCATTGCTCGATTTTATCCGGCTTGGAAAAGTGAAGGTTGGAGCTTTGATGAGAAGCCGAAAACCTTAAAAATTTAATTCAAGATTCAACATTTATAATTTATAATTTATAATTTCCTGATGGGTAAACTTTTTACGATATCTCCTTCACCGCATGTACATTCGGGCGATTCGGTGAATAAAATCATGTACGGTGTTATCTTGGCGCTGTTACCTGCATTTATCTGGTCGGTGATGATGTTCGGCCTCGATTCGGTTCGGGTTACGCTTATTGCGGTAGCTGCCTGTGTGGCATTCGAACTGCTGATTCAGAAATTTATTCTGAAAGTTAAGCCACAGATTGCCGACGGATCAGCAGCACTGACGGGCGTTTTGCTCGCGTTTAATGTCCCCGCATCGGTTCCATCGTGGATGCTGATTGTTGGAGCGTTGGTTTCAATCGGAATCGCAAAAATGCCTTTTGGCGGATTGGGCAACAACCCGTTTAATCCGGCATTGGTGGGGCGTGTTTTTATGCTTATTTCATTTCCGGTAAACATGACCTCATGGCCGGTAGCCGGTTCTTTCGGAGTTGATGCAGTAAGTGCCGCAACGCCACTTGCAATCCTAAAGGAAGGGATTAAAAATGGTCAGCCGGTTGTTGAAATCTTAAAAGGCTTGCCTGCAAATATGGATTTGTTTCTTGGAAACATGGGAGGTTCGCTGGGCGAAATATCTGCACTGGCGCTTTTGCTTGGCGGAATTTTTATGCTGGTACGCAAAATAATTACCTGGCACATTCCGGTTTCAGTAATGGTTTCGGCGGCAATTTTCTCCGGAATATTCTGGTTGATCGATCCTTCAAAATTTGCCGACCCGATTTTTCACCTTGTCACCGGCGGATTAATGCTTGGGGCTTTTTTTATGGCAACCGATTTAGTCACTTCACCAATGAATCCAAAGGCTCAAATAATATTTGGCGCCGGAATCGGAATATTGACCATTCTTATAAGGTTTTGGGGAGCTTACCCTGAAGGTGTTTCGTTTGCAATTCTGATCATGAATGCATTGGTACCGTTGCTCAACCGGTATGTTAAACCCAAACGGTTCGGCGAAGTAAAAATTCAATCCACAAAAGGATAGTTATGGCAAAGAAAGAATCAACATTTAAAAATATGACGATTGCGCTTTTCGTCATCACAGCGGTGGCAGGTTTGGCCCTCTCTGCTGTTTATTCGGTTACCAAGGAGCCAATCGCTGCATCGCAAAAGGCAAAAATTAACAATGCGATTAAAATGGTTATTCCTGAATTTGAATCCATTTTAGATACCGTTTTAATGCCTGAAGATGGGAAAGACAGTATCATCGTTCACCGTTTGCTGAAAGGTGCTGAAAATTCAGGGGTTGCTGTTCAAACATATACCGACGATGGTTTTAGTGGCCGGTTTACACTTATGGTTGGGTTCTTGCCTGACGGTTCCATCAGCAATATTGAAGTACTCGAACACAAGGAAACGCCCGGGCTTGGTACAAAAATGGCATTACCGGCATTTAAAGATCAGTTTAAAGGATTGAAAATTGCCGATTTACCCGGCGAAAAACTTAAAGTTAAAAAGGATGGTGGTACAGTTGACGCAATTACAGCGGCAACCATCAGTAGCCGCGCTTTTTGCGATGCAGTAAACCGCGCCCATGCAATTAATAAAAAAGGAGAAAAACAATGAATCAGGTAAATAATTTCACCAAAGGGTTCTTCAGAGAAAATCCTATTTTAGTTTTAATGCTAGGCGCTTGTCCTACACTGGCGGTAACTTCATCAGCCATAAACGGGATGGGAATGGGACTTGCAACCACATTTGTGCTTTTCATGTCGAATGTTTTCATCTCGATGGTAAAGAATTTTGTGCCCGATAAAGTTCGTATCCCTGCTTTCGTGGTCGTGATCGCCAGCTTTGTGACGGTTGTCGATTTACTGATGCAGGCTTATACACCCGCACTTTCAAAACAGTTGGGAATTTTTATTCCGCTGATTGTGGTAAACTGCATTGTTCTTGGACGTGCGGAAGCGTTCGCTGCTAAAAATAATGTCTTTTCCTCCATGATCGATGGCCTTGGAATGGGTCTCGGGTTCACCATGGCATTGGTTATCCTTGGCGGAATTCGTGAAATGCTGGGTGCCGGTTCACTCTTCGGGTACAAATTTATTGCAGAAAGTGCCGACGGAATTCTGGTATTCATTCTTGCGCCGGGAGCCTTCATTACCTTGGGTTTCCTGATTGCAATCCTGAAAAAATTAAACAAAACTTCGTAATCAGATTCAATCATGGAATATATCATTATCGTTATATCAGCCGTCTTTGTAAACAACATTGTTCTGGCGCAGTTCCTCGGAATTTGTCCGTTTCTGGGTGTAAGCAACAAAACTGAAACTGCATTCGGAATGGGTGCCTCAGTTCTTTTCGTTATGACTTTGGCTACCATTGTTACTTATTTGGTGCAGGTATTTGTGCTTGTTCCGCTCAATCTGGCTTTCCTGCAAACCATCAGTTTTATCCTGATTATCGCGGCGCTGGTGCAAATGCTCGAAATTATCCTGAAAAAAGTAAGTCCTACCTTGTATCAGGCTTTGGGAATTTATTTGCCTCTGATTACTACCAATTGTGCTGTAATGGGAGTTGCAATCCTTGTGATTAAAAAAGATTTCAATCTGGCTGAATCGGTGGTATTTGCTGTTGCCAACGCGATTGGTTTTGCGCTGGCACTGGTCATTTTCTCAGGAATACGCGAACAGCTTGCATTGGCCGATGTTCCGAAAGGCATGAAAGGAATTCCGATTGCGCTGGTTACTGCCGGTATCCTTGCCCTGGCATTTATGGGTTTCGCCGGATTGGTGTAAGGAATGATGATCTGGAAACAGGTCATTTATTGTCATTTGTTTCACGTCATTAGTGGTAATTGCCGAACCCGCTTGGAAATTGGTTATTCAACATTGGATATTGAAAGTTACAAGCAATGCTATGAAAGACTACGAACTTAAGAATATTGACTCCGAAGACATTGAAGACTTACTTGTTAAAGTTGAGACTTCGTTAGACATCAAGTTTGTTGATGACGAGTTAGTTCATATCACGACCTTTGGACAGCTTTGCGACCATATTGCAAATAAGATTCAACTTGACAATGTTGAAGACTGCACAAGCCAACAAGCATTTTATAAATTACGTAAAGCAATTTCATCGACACTTCAATTGGACGAGAACGTAGTTTCGCCTGATTTTTTACTTAAAGACATTTTGCCAAGACAAGGCAGACGTTCAAATGTTAAAAATTTGGAAAAATACTTAGGCTTTAAACTGAACTTATTGAGACTGCCACGTTGGATAACTGGAACATTTGTAATTATTGTTCTTGCATCATTTTTTGGACTATTTCTCAATTTTGAAATCGGATTTTTAGGACTTGTTTTTTCTATTGGTGGACTTTGGTTTGCCAACAAAATTGGCAATGAACTTGACTTGAAAACTGTTAGACAAGTTGCTGAGAAAATGACAAGTGAAAATTATTTGAAATCAAGACGAAACTCAAATGCATTTAATAAAAAGGAAATTGAGAATGTATTGACTAATTTGTTCAGTAAAGAACTTGGTATTGAGAAGATTAATTTGACACGAGAAGCAAAGTTTATATGACAAGAAGCACAGTTTGAACATTAGCTACCCGCAAATTCGGCAACAGTGGTTTTTGGTTGTATCTTTCCGCTTATCGGCTTGACAGGAAATCAGCGGAATCAGACTCTGCATGTAGGTTTCAACGCTGTCAGAAGAAACATATAAAAATACAAGCAGCTTTTTATGAGCTGCTTTTTTACTTTCAGAAAAATGAATACCGAAAATTTGAGTATAGGAAAAAGATTATTGCATTGCGTAAAAACCTCCCTTCCGCAGGGAACAAAAACGGCCATTTGGTTGCTGAAGCTGACCATTCCGGTTACGTTTGCCGTTTTTTTACTTGATTTTTTCGGCATTCTGAATGTCATAGCCAGCTGGGTTGCTCCTCTCTTCAAGCTGATCGGATTGTCGGGTCAGGCCTCCATTGTGCTGATCACAAGCTTTTTCACCAACATTTATTCTGTAATTGCTGTAATGACAACGCT
>JAUYTA010000519.1 GCA_030695265.1 Bacteroidota bacterium | reverse complement strand
CAACTGTTCATAAATGACATTCAGTCCGTTACCTATTCCAAAAGTATAATCTGTTCCAACGTTTAACGAAGTTTGATTGGTGAAATCGCCCACGTTTTTTGATTTATTGAGCCAGACCGCTTCGAACCAAAGCCCAACACCCACGTCCCATTTGCCGTCCAGACCGATGCGGTTTTCAGGAATAAGATCGTTTAAGGTTACCAATGTATCCAGACTATTCGTGTCGGACAAACGGTGATGGTAGGAAATCCCCATTTCACCCTTTGGGACAGGCATTTGGAACCGACCACCAAATTCGGGCTGTCGCTGACTGGTTTTACCGATCTCCCATGTTTTAGGATTTTCGTTTCCGTAGAGCGCCCACAGCCACAGGTTTGCATTGTTCAGGAAATAGTAACGTCCCAAAACTCCCCAAACGCCATCGGTTAATTGCAACGGGTCGCGCGGATCGAGTTGATCGAACCACATGAGCGGGCGGATCATCGATGCCGAACCAAAGTTGATTTTCTGCAAGCCAGCCCTGATTTCCAACTGTTCAGTGGAATAGCGTGCCCAAAAACGGTAAGGCTTAATGTTCCCGTTTGAGTAAAGTGAATCGAACGGCAGGCTGCCCAAAGTTCCGTTCAGGTTGGCCGAGGCTTCAAAATCGAACAGGCTTTTCGATGGTTCGCCCATTTTAAAATTGAATTGTGGCAGATAACGTGCTCCTCCCCAAAGTTGCAATTGGTTGTTCGGGTTGAAGTTGGCCCATGCCGATGCCTGTCCTTTAAATTCAAGGTTTTGTGCCATCAGGTTTTGAACCAGAAGAACGTTGAATATCAATAATATGTACCTGAATGAATTCATTTAATGATTTTAAATTACTAAACCGCTCATTCCCGACAGATAGCGGCAGAGCCGCGAAATATTTGTAGCCAAAAGTCGGTAGAAAGCTATGAAAGGTGCATCGCACCGAAATGTTTACTCCCATCCCACATTATCGAAAAATTCGAATACATATTCATCCTTGAATCCATTTTTTTACCTTATCCCGGTGCGCTGCACCTCTGTGTGTTTTTCATTTATTTAAGCTACAAATATTAGCGGTGCGCTGCACCTTTTTCAGTTTGGAGAATTGGTATTAACAATTCAATTTCCCTAACATACTTTCAGTCAAATCATTATTTCCCAAAAGTTAGCGGCAGAGCCGCAGAATATTTGTAGCAAAAAGCTGGTTAAAAGCCGGGAAAGGTGCATCGCACCGAAATATTTACTCCCATCCCACATCGTCGAAAAATTCAAATACATATTCATCTTTGAATTCAATTTCATTCTTACGCAGCATTTCCAAATATTCTTCCCTGAATGATTTTTTCTGATGATGAGACTCTTGATTCATGATGTATTTTGCAACCGCATCGATCTGTGAATGAGAATAGGTGAAAGCCCCATAACCTTTTTGCCATTCGAATTTGAATTTTGATAAGTTTCCCTTCTTGATCCATGCATTACTTGAAGTTTTTATTTCTTCAACTAAATCGGGAATTAGCTGATTGATATGGTAACCGATATAAATGTGGATATGATCGGGCATAGCATTTATAGCCAAAAGTTTGTGTTTGTGGTTTTGTACAATGCCGGTTATATACATTTCCAATTCATTTTTCCATGCTTTCTTTATCAGGGCATCTCTGTTTTTAACAGCAAATACAAGCTGAAAATAACATTGTGTATAGGTGTTTGCCATTATGAGAAATATTACGGTGCGATGCACCTTTTGTGTGATATACGTTATCTAAGCTACAAATATTAACGGTGCTCTGCACCTTCGTGAGGCGAAATTCCGTAAGCCGAAAATCGGGTCAGTTCCATAATCATATCCTGTGGATTTGGATAAATTTTGTTTAGATACGGATCATTCAGCAAGTCGCTGAATTTCCGGGTGAAATAGACGAAGAATTCGATGTTCAGGTCTGTGCGCAATATCCCACGTTCTTGTGCCAGTTTGAAATCGCCGATCATTTCGGCCCAAACTGTTCGGGTTTTTTCTTCGATGTAATCTTTCAATCCCAATTCAGGATTGGTATAAAAATCGGTGATAAACTCTTTACTAATTTCGTGAATTCCCTCTTTTTTCATTTGCAGCATTTGGCGAATCAACTCCGATGCAGAGTTTGTTTCATGCAAAACAGTTTTAAATGTTGCCACCGAATCATCTACTACAAAGTCGAATACAGCTTTGGCAAGCTCCAGTTTATTGGCAAAAAATTTATAAAAGGTCATTTTGCTGGTCTTGGCTTCCCGGCAAATCTCCTCGATCGACACCCGTTTGAAACCGTGTTTCCAAAACAAAGTGCGTGCAGCATGAATGATGTCGAGGTATTTCTTGTTTTGTGAGATTTCTTCCATGTTCTTCGGATTATTACAAAAACATGGTAAATATACGAATTATTTCAATATAAACTAAATTCGTATATTTTGTTTGCAGAAAGTATAATTTGATTGAAACTGATTAACCAAACAGAAGGAGAGTTTATAAATGCAA
>JAUYTA010000517.1 GCA_030695265.1 Bacteroidota bacterium | reverse complement strand
AAACTTCAGGTATTTTTCAGGATTAAAAATTACGTTTAATTTTTGAGCTAGTAACACGATTTCAAAATTATTATTACCTAAAATTTCACCATCGGCCTCACCAGCAATCAAGTGAGCCGAACTGATTAAAATATGATTGGCATTGTGCGTTGAAACCCGGGGATCTTTAATGAATTTTCCTGAATACAATCCTATCAGGTTGCGAAGTATTCCGAATAAACCGATTTTTCGGATGATGGTTACCTGAAATTGGCCATTATTGGGCACTGCTCCGGGAGCCTGCATCATGCCACCGCCATTAAATTTGCCAATACCGGTGCTGACCGAAAAAATCAGTTCATTAATCTCCTGTCCGTCAATAGAAATTTGGGTTTTGGCAGCCTGGTAATTCCATAAACTTGAGCCCAAAGCCTGAAGGTACAGCGAAATCCCTTTTCTGCCTTTATCCTTTAGACGGTTTGTTTTTTCGGTAACATTGGCATCAAATCCAAATCCGGCCATGTTGGCAAAATAACAGATTTTTGCCGATTCGTTTTCTGAAAAGGAAATCCGGCCCACATCCTGACGCATGGTATCGCCCTTTTGCAATAGTTTTATTGCTGCGTTGTAATCGTTTGGAATCCCAAATGTTTTTATCCAGTCGTTACCGGTGCCAACAGGGATCATTCCGATAGTTATTTCTTCAGGTGCGCAAACTGTTTGCGAAAAGATACCATTAACTGCTTCATTCAGTGTGCCGTCACCTCCGGCAATAATCAGGTTTCGAAATCCTTGCCCGATGGCTTGAATGGTTAATTGGATGGTGTGTTTCTGATATTTAGAAACTTGCAATTCATATTCAAAGCCATGTTCGTCAAGCGTTTTGAGTATTTTCGCCCGATCTTTTTTGCCTCTGCCCGATCCGGTATGTGGATTCAAAATAACAAACCACTTTATTTTCGATGGTTTTTCCATGCATGAAAATTGTGCTTTTAATAAATATTTCAATTCAGCCCAGTAGTAATTCAACAAGTTCATCAACGGATTCCACCAGATAATCCGGATCACAGGCACTGAGCGATTCGGGTGTTCCAAAGCCGTAACCAACTGCGATGCATGAAATTTCATTTTCTTTGGCGCCAATCAAATCATAGTGTGTGTCACCGATCATCACAACTGAAGAAGATGGAAGAATGCGGTTTCGTTCCATTAATTCTGCAATCAATTGTCCTTTTCCCGAATGTTTTCCGGTTGCCTCGGCACCTTGCAGATCATCGATGTACCGGTCGAATTCAAAATGCCGGACAATCATTTTTGCATATTTCTCCAATTTTGAAGTAACTACATAAATATGCTTTCCTGAAAGGTGCAACTCTTCCAGTAATTCAGTTATGCCTGAATAAGGTTCGTTTTCGTACAATCCTTTTTCGCCAAAATAAGTGCGGAAATGTTCCACTGCCAGGTTTGTATTTCGCTCGTTTAAGCCAAACAGGTTTTTAAATCCGTCCTGAAGTGGCGGGCCAACAAAGCGTTCGAGAATTTCGCTGCTGTAACCATCAATTTGCATTTGCCGCAAAGCATATTTCAACGAATTGCCGATTCCCAGGCGGGGATTGGTCAGTGTTCCATCGAGGTCGAAAAGAATGTGGGTAAACTGGGGCATAATAGGTATTTGTGGGTAGAGACGCGTTTGTGGGTAGAGACGCGATTAATCGCGTCTCTACGTCCATTTATTAAAATTCTTCCTCCGGATTCAGGTTAATAAAAATGCGTTTTTTGCTGCGGCTGGCAGTCTTGGCCTTTTCTTCCAGCAAATCATAGTCAGCTTTCCGGCTTTTCACAAATTCGTTAAAAGCTTCTTCCGATTGCCATTCATCGATAACCAGAAAAATTCCGTCACCTTCGCCACTTTCCAGCACATCGGTTCCCAGGTATTCGGGCGATTTGCTGAAAAATTTCACCCATTCGCCTTTTGTATCGTAAAACTGTTCGAATTTTTCGCGTTCCTTGAATTTTACTTTTAATTCCCAAATTCCCTTAAACATAGCCTGAGTGATTGATGATTTATTATTGATGAATGATTATTGAAATGCAAATGTGCGGAAAAAGTATTTCAGAATCAACCATTAAAGAAAAAACCGCCTTTCCGTAGAAAAGCGGTTTCGATTTATAGAGTGTAAGCAACCGATCCGCCTTTACGACGGTACTGAGGCTTACGAAAACCGCACCAACAGTAGTTGGCACAATTGTGTTTTGATTTGAGAACGTATCATCTTATTTCAATAGGGTAAATATCATTATAGACATGGTTTGACAAGGATTTTTGATTTTTACCGTTTAAATTCATGATGAATATTTCCGTATCCATTTCCATATTTCTATTGGATGAAAACAGAATAAATTTACCATCAGAAGTTATTTCAGGATTTTCATCTCTCTTGTCAGTATTTGTCAGCTTCACTTTATTTGAACCGTCCGAATCCATAATATGGATTTCCGGATCTTCGTCTTCCCATGAGACATAAACCATCTTTTTCCCGTCGTGTGTCCATTGTGGATCGTAATTTCCATCCGGTGGCCACCCTGGCCAAAATCGGGAAGAATAAGTTGATGTCAATTGTTTCTGATTTGTCCCATCATTGTTTGCAACAAATATCTGTGAACTGCCATTACCAATTGCCGATTGATAAGCAATTCTCTTTCCGTCGGGAGACCAAACAGGACACATGGCTTTTGTGATAATCTTTCGGTTATTGGAACCATCCATATTTACAACATATATATCATAGGCAACGTCATCGTGTTGGTGACAATATGCAATCTGATTATTACGGGAAAATTTACCCGATGCATTATTGCCCATAGTTATTAATTCTTTTTTCGTTCCTTCAGAAACATCAAAAATGATTAAATCCTTATCGTCTGTCGATTCGTTTCTACTTTTTGAGTAAACGATTTTTGCATCATCGTACGACCAATCAGCCGAACCACAATATCTATCTGCTCTATCTATCAATGATAAATTTGATCCGTCAACATTTGCTGAATACAACTCATAGAAAAAATCATCGGTGAGGTGAACGAATACCACCTTTTTGCCTGAATGGGAGACAACTGGTTTGTCACATCTTACCGAGAAGTCGATAATTTTCCTTTGCTCGGTTCCGTCAAAATTCATTGAAAACAAATTCCATTCGGCTTTATTTTCAATTCTTTGTGAGAGAAATAAGATTTTTGTGTTTTTTTTGGGTAAGATTCCATCTTCCTGATTGCAACCAAAAACCAAAGTCAAAAAAATGGCAGCAAAAATGTAATGCAAGGTTTTCATTTCCGTTTTTCTACAAAGATGCATCCTAAAGGTAAAAGGTTGTGTTTGTGAATACCAAACTGAAATTAAAAACCCACCTTCGGTAGAAAAGCGGTTCCAGATAAAATGTACGCAGTTGACAACCGCTTAAAGATTTAAGTTTTTCAAATTCTTGTTATTGTTCCAAAACCGAAGAAGTTCAATGTTGTTCCAATGAACGGTTCTCATTTGAACTTTAAATTGGGAAATTTATTTTGGGCTTCGGAGATAACTTCATTGTGAGAATATGTTTCTCCGTCTTCACTTACTTTTAAGGCTGAATCGATGGCTTCATTTTCCTCGTTGGATAATTTATAAAGGTTTGTTGATTTGAGAATTTCCAGCAATTGATTGTACACCTTTTCAAAGTCTTCTTCATTCAGACAATCAATTTGTTTGATGATTTTGTTCTTAAGTTCCAGTGTATTCATAACCAATGATTTTCAACAAATTTAGTATTATTAATGAAATTTAAAAAACCGCCTTTCCGTAGAAAAGCGGTTCCGATTTATAGAGTGTAAGCAACCGATCCGCCTTGACGACGGTACTGAGGCTTACGAAGATAGAAGCCTCCCCAACCCCTCCGAAGGAGGGGCTAAGAAGCATTCTAATTTCATTATTTCTATTCTAAAAAAAAATGCAAAATGCCTGTGTTTCCTGAAGCCTCCCCTTCGGGGAGGTTGGAGGGGCTTCCTTTTATTTTATCTCCGATCCGTTTTTGATCGGAGAAACGGGTGTCACGAATTTCAGCGAACCGTCTGCATCCTGCGCCATCAGGATCATTCCCTGCGACTGGATTCCTTTCAGTTCTTTGGGTTCGAGGTTCACCAAAATGCTCACCTGCTGACCGATGATTTCTTCAGGGTTGTAATATTCGGCAATGCCCGAAACCACAGTGCGTTTGTCGATTCCTGTGTCGATGGTCAGCTTCAACAACTTTTTGGTCTTGGGTACACGCTCGGCTTCCAGAATGGTTCCGGTACGAATGTCCATTTTATTGAAATCGTCGAAGGTGCAGTTTTCTTTGGCCGGTGAAACCGTTGCATTGGCTACCTCGTTGGCTTTTTTTGTTGCCAACAGTTTATTAACCTGCTTTTCA
>JAUYTA010000515.1 GCA_030695265.1 Bacteroidota bacterium | reverse complement strand
AAAAAGATTTATCTGGTATATTAACGCTTGGAGGCACAATAATTGGAACTTCGCGCGAAAAACCTTTTAAAATTGTGACTGAAGAGGACAATGGCAAGCCAGAATTGATCAAAAAGAATTACAACGACCTCGGTTTGGATGCTTTGGTTTGCATTGGTGGAAACGGAACCATGAAAACTGCCAATTTGTTGTCGAAGATTGGTTTAAATGTAGTTGGAATCCCAAAGACCATTGATAACGACGTGTATGGAACTGACCTGACCTTCGGTTTTGATTCGGCAGTTCTTATTGCTACTGAAGCTGTTGACCGCTTGCACAGTACTGCCAACTCACACGGAAGGGTAATGATTGTTGAGGTAATGGGTCACAATGCCGGATGGATTGCACTTTATGCCGGAATGGCCGGTGGGGGCGATATTATTCTGATACCTGAAATCGAATATTCTATGAAATCGGTTATTTCGAAAATCAAATCCCGTTACAAACACAATAAACCATATACAATTGTGGTGGTTGCCGAAGGAATTGAACATCCGAAAAACATGTCTGCGGCCAGGTATTTATCCGAATCAATACAAGCAAAACTTGATGTTGAAGCACGCGAAACTGTTTTAGGTTACACCCAGCGTGGCGGAAGTCCATCGCCAATGGACCGCATTCTGGCTACCCGTTACGGAGCTTTTGCAGCACAGTGTATTGCTGAAGAAAATTTCGGAACAATGGTAGCCTTGATTAAAAACGAGTTAACAACGGTTCCACTTGAAGAAGTTGGCGGTAAACTCAGGCTGGTTGATCGCGATCACGGATTGGTATTGAAAGGCCGGAAAATGGGCGTTTCATTTGGCGACGATTAACAATTGAATAAACAGGTATTGGTAAAATACTTTCCAGTCGCTTACAAGTTTATTTCCTGAAAATACTGAATAACCTGTAAGGTAATCAGTAGCAGCCTTAGGATTTTGCTTGTAAAGTTCCGAAGCCTGTTTGTCAACTACCTGTATTTCGGATGCAAACTGGTTTTCGAGCTGTGCCTGATAGGTTTCAATTTCAGGATGAATGAGGTTATAGCGCGAATATGCCCAGTTGTTTACCTGATTAAATGTCCAGTGTGCCGATGTTTCCGACCAACTTACCATTGAGCCATTGCCAATGGCAAAGCTTTCAGGAATTTTGGTTATTCCGCAGTAAACAGGAGCATACACACAACCGTCGGCATCGTCGGCACCAAACCAGAAAATACCGCCAACGGGAGCAGGCAACCAACTGCGCGATTGCGCCACGAAGCTGTAACCTGTTTGCTGGGTGGCAACAGCGCGTTCGTTCAGATACCTTAAACTGTCAACCACAAATTCCATCGGACGCCAGCGATAAGGCGATTTGAACGGTCCGGCTCCCGGATCGTTGCGCATATCCATCGGCGTATCTTCGTAGTGGTCGCGCATGGCATTTTTTACCTCCTGAAGTGAAACCTGCGCATCGGGCTTTACCCACAATGGCAAGCGGTTCGACACAAAACCGTTTGGATTTGCGCTTTGGTCGGCAAATTTTCCGTCGCGTTTAAACTTGCCCATCGCATAATTGGTGTAATCCTGGTTGTCGCGAATTTCTTTGTTAATTTTCCTGAAGAACGACCAAACCCTTGCATCGCAATAACGGGCGCCTCCAAAGTTAAGCGGGTTATAAACATCCGAAAAACTGAAAGCCGCATCAGTCCCAGTATAAAATTGATATTTCTTCGCAAAGCTGATCACGTCGGGCGAATGAAAAACGGTCTGTTTCGGGTCGTTCCAGTTGTTGGTTTTCTGAAACGGGAAAGTCGTAATCCGCGCCTGATTGGCATGTCCGCTCACATAGCCTTCAGGAATTAACCGTGCTACCCATACTGCGCCTTTTTCGTGTTTCCCTTTGCCAATCATTTCCATGATCCATGCTTCGCTGGCATCTGAAATCGAGAACGATTCTCCCACCGAAGCGTAACCACATTGCGCCACCAGTTCGGTCATCACCCTGATCATTTCACGGGCTGTTTTCGAGCGTTGCAATCCGATTTTCATCAGCGAACCGTAATCCAGAATGGCTCCGGGTTGCGAACCCAGCGAATCCAATCCTCCGAACGTGGTTTCGCCAATGGCAACCTGGTGTTCGTTCATAAACTGAACGACAGAAAAGGTATGGGCAACTTCAGGAATGGTTCCCAACAACTTGCCGTTTTCGTAATGGAAAACTTCGCACAGATCGCCGGGTTGATGGTCGGCAGCCGGGTAAAAGGCAATGGCGCCATATCGCGTATGCGAATCGGCAGCGTAGGTAATCATCACCGAGCCATCATCACTGGCGCCTTTGGTAACAATCAGGTTGGTGCAGGCAAAAACGCTGGTAAATACCGGAGATAGTATTAAAATCAGACTGAGTATGAGAATACGGTTTTTCATTTGTTTATAATTTTGAAACACATAGGCACATAGAAAACATAGTTATTATTTTTCTATGTGAACTATGTGTCTATGTGGTTATTTTTCATCTGTTTATAATTTGTTTTTTAATTGCCAGATGCCCGCCTGACAAGCCTTTTGGCGGGCAGGGAACTCGCCATCCGCCCGCTGGCGGATCCTCCTGTGTGAGAAAGATTTTCTCATGGTCGTTTCATCACATTTGATCCACAGGAAATTCTCG
>JAUYTA010000514.1 GCA_030695265.1 Bacteroidota bacterium | reverse complement strand
CGGAGGTGGTGGTCCCGGTGTTGGCCCAATTGCCGTTGCGCCGCATTTGGTTGAGTTTCTTCCTTCACATCCGGTAATGAACAACGGACATGTCGGGATTACCGCTGTTTCAGCAGCTCCATGGGGAAGCGCTTCGGTGCTGCCAATCACTTACGGATACATCAAGATGCTGGGAGCCGACGGTCTGAAACGAGCTTCGAAAATCGCCATCCTGAACGCCAATTACATTGCCCATGCCTTAAAAGACAGCTACGGCGTTTTATATACTGGCGAAAATGGCCGCTGCGCCCACGAAATGATCTTGGAATGCCGTCACCTGAAAGCTGCTTCGGGAATAACTGAAACAGATATTTCGAAACGACTGATGGATTATGGTTTCCATGCACCGACGCTTTCGTTTCCGGTACATGGAACGCTGATGGTTGAACCAACCGAAAGCGAATCGAAACAGGAATTGGATCGGTTTATTGAAGCGCTGACCGGTATTTACAATGAAATTCAGGCAGTGGCTTCGGGCGAAATGGACAAGGATGATAATCCACTGAAAAATGCGCCGCACACTTCGGATGTGGTTACTGCCGACGACTGGAACCATTCATACAGCCGCCAAACGGCAGTATTCCCGCTTGCATGGCTAAAAGAAAACAAATACTGGCCACCAGTTGCCCGTGTTGACGATGCCTTTGGCGACCGCAATTTGGTTTGCACCTGCGAACCGATTGAGAGTTATAAATAAGAAAGATTGTTTTTGAAATAGTTAATCCTGACAGGTTTCGAAAACCTGTCAGGATTTTTAATGTCAAAATTGTTGTCGTATTGTCAACTTCGCTAACTTTACTTGAGTGAATTTTTAACAAATCTTTGGAAGGAGAGAGGAATTATGGTAGCAACAATAATAAAAACAGACGAAGAATACGAAAACACCTTGGCTCGAATTGATGCAATAATGGATGCTAAACCCAATACTCCGGAAGGCGATGAACTCGAATTGCTTAGCTTACTTGTTGAAAAATATGAGCAAGAAAAATACCCACTCCCTGAAGCCGATCCTGTTGATGTAATCCGTTATTACATGGAACAAAGAGGGCTGAAGGCGAAGGATTTGGTAGGTATAATTGGCGACAAGGCGATCGTTTCAAAAATCATGAACCGGGAGCGTAAACTAAACTTGCAAATGGTGCGAAATCTTCACCAAAAGGCTAAAATTCCTTACAGCTTGCTGATGAATGAGTATTAATTGATCTGGAAATAGATACGCGCTATACATTTTAGTGAGGGTTTCACTTCAAGTGAAGCCCTCACTTTATTCACTTGCCGCCGATATCCCGCGTGGACGATGCCTTTGGCGACCGCAATTTGGTTTGCACCTGCGAACCGGTGGAAAGCTATGAGTAAAATCAAAAAGTCCGGAGTATATTACTTCGGACTTTTGATTTATTTTCTTTTGTGTTTTTTCTGCTGCCCCGGCGCATATTGTTTTGCACTCTTTGCCCCGGTCATTTTTTTCATTTGTCCCGGAGGAATCCGTCCGCTTCGACTGGAATGAATAACCACCCCTTTTGAACGTTGTTGTTGCGGTTTTATGATCGTACAACCCGAACCGAATATTAAAAATACGGAAAAGAGCAGAAGGATAAGTAAATGTTTCTTTGTTTTCATTCGAAAATAACGGTATTAATTAATTGATTATTAAGTGTTCTCATGGAACTCACACGCCAGAAAGCGGTCACTTTGTACATTAATTTTCATTTTCTTTTTGTGCCGCCACCGATGAAATAATTATCACCGGCATGTTCGTTTCATTGTCTGTCTTAAAATTTTTGTTTCGTCCAAAGTAAGTGACTTTATTCCATTTAAACGAAAGAAATTGATTTTCGCCTTCAGATCAAACCAATCCTAACTTATCTGCCATATTTCCTTAAGCTCTTTTTTGTCTGCCAATGCCCCTGATTATCGTTCTTTTCATCAGACTTCTTGCTCATTTTACTGGATTTTCCCGATTTTTCGTTCGACTTTTTACCCTTTCTGCCAGATTTTTTATTCTTTTTAGGAGGCATATTATTCTTCGTTCCCGACATATTATCAATTTCGCCAGGATTCAGCCGGCCATGGGGTCTGGAATCAATAATTTCACCTTGCGATAGATTTTTCCGGCTAAACACTGAGCAACCCGTTCCGAAGACCATTACTACGGAAAGGAGAAGAAATATTAGAAAAAGTCGCTTTGTTTTTATTGTTTGAATGCTGTCCATTGTTTTTAAAATTAATGCTTCCTGATTTTTTGAATTTTCCATCCCAATAAAATGTCTTTGTGAATACTATTTCTCCATCCTGTGTGTGCATAAGTAATCCTCTTACTTTAGATCTTGATAGCCGATTAACTCGATTCCATTTTCCTGAATGGCTTTTTTTACTTTGGGACTGGTGAAAACCTGCGTGACCCAGTTGCGGTCGCGGGCAACGGTGAGGTGAGGTGAACGCCAATGTCGATGCCCGGATTTTGTTTCAGCATTTGTACCGCCTCGAAAAACCAGGCGCAGGGTACCATGATTTCCACTGAGCGACTGATTCCATTTTTAACGACATCGATGCAGGCTTTATTGGCGGCGTGGCTCGAAGCCATATCGTCGGAACGAACCAGCAACCGGGTTTTTCCGGTTTGCGAAACCGCAACAATTGCTGCCATCAGAAAGACGGACAATACAGTAATTTTTTGAATTTGATCCATTTGTTTATTTTTTGTTTCCATCAAATGCGTTACGATAAAGTCAGTTCACCACAATTTTTGTGGTATAATTCACATCATCGCCCGAAATATTCAGCAGATAAAGTCCCCGCGGAAAATTGACCACTACCGAATTCACACCTGAAAAAAGGGTATTCGTTGATACGACCTTCCCGCTCAGATCAGTGAAAATTGCCCGGCCTGATTTTAAATTGTCAGGAACTGAAATCGTAAGTGGCTTACCAGAAACCGGATTGGGCATCACTTTTATGTCGTTTTGCTTTTGGGTATTCAGGGCAGTTATCATTTGCTGCACGATTTTCACTTTCTGCGTTTCGTTGCACCCAAGAATGTGAATTTCGCCCGATCGTGTTCCTGAAGTTAATGCCGGAACAATTACATTAATAGTATTCCCGGCAACCGTGCTTGTGAAGAAAGTTCCGATCTTTTTCACCACTTCAAAACCTTTTTCTGCCTCGATGCTGAAAGATTTGGTTCCGCCGCCCAATCCAAAAATGAGTTCTCCTGAAGAGGCGCTCATGTTACAAAGTTTAGCGCCTTTCTCCAATGCGCCTGCATCGCGTTTCCCAACAGGTACGTTTCCTGCAAAGTCGCGCAAAAATGGTCCATCGAACTGCCATTTAAACAGCTCTTCGATGGTAGTTTTCGCATCGGCCAGCGTTCCTTTCGAGACACGTATAAAATCAATGGTTCCGGCGAAAAAATTACCGTTGCTGTTTTTACCAACCACAAAATCGGCAGCATTGGTCAGCGACACCCCAGTTGCAGGAATCGCACCGCTGGAAGCTCCGTTAGTCAGGACACCATCAGTATAAATTTTTACTGAAGAAGCTGCGCGGTTTACTTCGGCCAAAACATGGTGCCAGTTTCCATCGTTAACGGCAACTGAACTATTTTGCTGAAAAGCAACATTTTGGTTATTCAGGATGCTGAAGCCAATATTTCCCGCCGCATTTACATCCAACTGATAACCGAAACCCGTAGTTCCCGATTTTGAAATAAGTACACCGGTTTGACTTGCCACTGTTTTAAAATAGGTTTCGAGAATGAAACTGTTGGTGGTCATGTCCACATTATTGCAAATGGTTTTGCTGGTCACATCGTTTTTCAGGTTGCAATACGTTTGTTGACCATCGAAAACCATCGCACCTTCGGTAAAATCTTCGAGATTTCCTTTTACAAAACTGCCGGCAGCCAGTCCGTAGGCTTTCAGGTGGTTTTTCGGAACACTGTTAAATTTCTCGCGATCGGTAAATTCGCTGGTGAAATAGAAGTTTTCGCCCTTAATCAGGCTCGAATCGGCCTTGTGCTTCAGGAAATGCCACTCACCCACTACCCTGCTCAAGGGGAACGGAGCAAAAAACTTTACTCCCTGATCAACGAGTTCGCTGGTAGCCGTTGGCCTGAAGTCGCCTGATTTGGCTCTCTCGAAAACCCGTTTGGATGCTTCAAAACCAACCTGACCGATGTCAGGCGTGTATGAATTGAGTTTGTCAACAAACTGGCTGAATGAAAATTTAAAGCGGGTATTGGGGCTGTTGGTCACAAATGTTCCCTGAAAAACATTTCCGCGGAAAAAGTTATTGTAGAACGATTCGTATGGGATTCCCGAAACGCGGGTAGTGTGGTCGAACTGCCGTTCGGTGCTGTCGCTCACGTTGGCCAGGTAATAATTTTGCCCGTCGATGGCCAGGTTTTCATCGCCCGATCCGGTGAGCGAAGCCACATTATAGGCAACATTGTGAACGTACATATTGTAAAAACCAAGCACTTGCATATAAGCCGCGGAGTTACGGTTCCAGCCGGTTCCTTTCACGATGTTATTGAAAACATATTGCTTGAAAGAGCCGTCGAAGTAAAAAGGGTAACCCAGCGACATGATGTTGCCGACCCACCAGTTGTAGTGCCAGCCCTGCGCGTCTTCAGAAATATTATTATACGTGTAAACCGGACCGCCCTGCCAGCTTTCGATACCTCCGTAATCGTTCACGCCCTGCAACGAATGCGAAACCCGGTTATGGTGCACCAGTCCACGAATAAACGGGACGGTATTGGTTGCTTTATCGCCTTTCCCCCAGGTCAGGTTAATGCCGCTGCCCCAGGTGTGCTCGATAATGTTACCGGCAATTTCGCCAACAGTAAAACTTCCGGCAATGGCAGGGATGGAACTGTACCAGCGCCCCAGATGGCGGGTTCCGTTCTCAAAAATATTATTCCGGAGAATGGAAACTTCATCGGGCCCATTCATTAAGATGGAAAAATCGTCCATGTAATTCATTTCATTATCAGTAATCACCAGATTTTTCCCGGTTCCGTTGGCCATGATAGCGCCATTCAGGTAATGAAATTTGCAGTTTCTGATGGTGATGTCCGAGCTGTTGTCGAGTTTGATGGTTGGCATGGCGTCGGCTTGTCCGTAGCGAACATTGTCGTATGTGGTGAAGCCGATGGTCAATCCGCTGATTTCGATGTTGCTCCTTCCTGTAATGGTCAAGAGGGTTGCCTTCGAAGCCACTTCAACGCTGGCGGTATTCGGGTCTTTGTCGCCTTCCAGACGGATAAAAAGCCGTCCGTTCGATTTGTCGTAGTAATATTCACTGGCAGCGTCGAGCATATAAGGGGTATTCTCCACGTAATATTTACAGTCTTTCCCTCCAAAATTCTGATCAGGAACAGTGATTGTTTTGGTGGTTGGGTTGTAGTCCGAAATCTTTTGCTTCCAGAGAGTTGACATCGTAACCACATCTTCCGTTGCCCAAACGTCGCCACCTTTCAGTGCGTTCGCATCTGTCCATGTAAAATTTTTTGTGTCGGTCAGGTTAAGTACCGAACCGGTTTTGGTTTTGGCCGTGAACGTCCACCACTTTTGCATTGGCTCGATGGGGGTGTTCACAAAATTGGGCGTACGGGCCAGATGAACCCGTTTAATTCCTGAAGAAGTCACTTCGCCCACCACTTTTGTCGGGTTGTCAATTCCTGAAATAGTTCTGTACCAAACTAAATCCGGATTGGGAATATTGGGTGCGATAGTAGCATTTGCTTTTTGCCATCCATCGGTTACCATAACCGAACCATAAATGGCAGCTTCGCCCGTACCCCAGTCGGGATCGGATGTTAACCGGATAGGGTTGCCTGCCGCACCTGATTCCTTTGCAGTTAAAACTCCCCGATAAATCACACCGCGCTTAAAAATATAGGTCTGTATTCCTGAACCAGCTTTTGCATTTGCGGTTGCCAGGATATCCAAGGGGTGACGTTTCCATGCGGTTGCCGGGCTTAATCCTTCGTTGGAATCGTTGCCGCCATCAAAATCGATGTATCGCACCGAAGAACCTTTCACTAATTCGAAAGGGAGTGGAGCCCATTCCAGATCGCCATTGGGCAATACTTTGGCCTGCTGGGTTTCCCACGAATAAAGGGTCTCTCCAGAACTGCTTTTCAGGATGGATTGTGATTGAGCCCAAAAAGTGGATAACATCAAAATTGCCAGATATAAATTTTTCATTTTGAGTTAGTTTCTGCTGTCTCCTTGAAAGGTTAATCCGGAGGATGAAATTGGATCGATCGCATCCTCCAGAACTTTCAGGGATAAAACCCGGTGCTATTCAGCACTAGGATTGGTAGCCCCATTCTTTCATAATGTCGAAATTCTCTTTCATACAAGCCATCGGGTCTTTTCCCTGATAAGCTTCCTGCTCGATGATATAAACTTTTGTTCCGCCGGTTTTCCGGCAAATATCCAAAACCTCTTTTACCGGAATGATTCCTTTGCCCAGAATGGCGCTTTCGTATTTTTCACCGCCCTCAGCAGCAATTTCATCCTTCACATGGATCATTTCGAATTTTCCGGGATACTGGTTGATCACATCCAGCGCTTTGGCTCCGGCGATGTACATGTTGCCAATATCGAGCTGCATCACCACTTTGTTTACATCGAGGTTTTTCATCATGATGTCGAAGATTTTCATCCCGTTCAATTCTTCGCTAAACTCGAAATCGTGGTTGTGGTAACCGAATTTCATGCCCGACTTCTGGCAAAGTTCGCCGCAAAGGTTGAAAACTTCCATGTAACGGAGTAAATCGTCATAGGTTTCGCGCATACTTTGGTCCATCCAAGGGCTAACTACGTACATTTGTCCGAGCGTGGCGGCATCCTCAACGGTGTATTTCCAGGCATCGGTAAAATCGTTTTTGTCGGCATCCCAATGGTTTTTGCCCATTACGGTGTGTCCTGCCGGCATTTTCAAGCCCAGATCATCGAGTACTTTTCTGAATTCTTTGGCTTCAAAACCATAAAATTTCCGGTCGATGTAGTTGGCATGTTCCACATGTTTGTACCCGATTTTGGCCAGTTCGGTAAGTGTACCGACCGGATCGTTTTTCATGGCATCGCGAACGGAGTACAGTTGTATGCCAATAATTTCAGATGATTTGGCAACCGCGCAGGCAGTTTTCGATAAAAGAGCAGTTCCGGCCAGCAGAATGGCGCTGTTTTGAATAAATGAACGGCGTGTGGTTTTCATAGTGTTAAGTTTTATTAGTATTGATGAAATGCTTGTGAAATAAATTCAAGAACAGTTGGAAGAGATTCGCGCCAGTAAGTCCAGTTGTGGGCGCCTTCGCGAATGCGGAATTCGTGGGGAATTTCTTTCTTTTTCATGGCAATATGCACCAGGCTGTTGCCTTCGTACAAAAAATCGTCGTCGCCACAGTCGATGTACCAGCGAACGGCTTTTTTCTGATCGTCGGGCATAGCTTTAATCAGCTCCAACGCGCTGTGGCGGGCAAAATATTTCTCCTGATCTTCCTTCGAAATGCCGTTCAATTGCTTTTCCCAGGGACGTGCGAGTTCTTCGATCGAAAGTGGTCCGCAATAAGCGCTCAACGGACATGCAGATGAGAACAATTCGGGATGATGCAAAGCGTACATGAAAGTTCCGCCGCCACCCATCGACAAGCCTGAAATAGCACGGTAACGCTTTTCAGCCCTGATTCGGTAGGTTTTTTCAATAAAAGGCATGAACTCCTGAAAGAAAAAATCTTCGTAGTTCCAGTCGCCTTTCGGGCTGTTGAAATAGCCACGTTGTCCGGTATTTCCATCGGGCATCACAATAATCATGGCGGTTGCTTTTCCTTCCTGAATGGCTTTGTCGGCAATGTGTTTCACTTCGCCAAACTGCACCCAGCCCGATTGGTCGTCGCCGGAGCCATGCAACAGGTACAAAACCGGGTAACTGCGTCCTGATGTTTCATAATCGGCTGGAAGGTAAATGGCATATTTCCGGTCCATTTTCAGGATTTTACTGTGAACTGTCAGGTCGTCGGATACTTTGCCGCCCTGGGCAAAAAGTTGGGATGATAGAATCAGAGTTAAGGTAACTCCCAAAATAAAAGATTTCAAAAATTTCATATTCAGTGCTTTTGGTTTAATTGGTTGATAACTAAGTTTACTATTTGATTAATTCAATTTGTCTGCACAGAGCAGAGAGAATTTGAACCATTTCATTGATTTTTTTATAACAGATCTTGTTTGGTTCTAGCAATTTCAATGGCCTTGTGAAGTTTCTCCAGTAAAAGTTCCTTCGGAGGCAATTGAGTCAGATAATCAGCTACTTTGATGTTGCTTTTATCTAATTGTAAAAGATTGAATTCGCTCCCTGAAAGTTCGGACACTCCATCTTTCAAGTTTACACATTTCGATGTAGAAGTCGCGCTTTAACTCATCATCAATAAACATCACCAATCTCAAATGCGACCAACTCAATTGTCTACACACTGTGTAGACAATTTGTAAATCATTGAATACCTGGGCAAACTTCATACATAACCTTAATTGTTTATCACCCCAGCCACCTCCGTAATCAGAAGTTAATTGTCGTGCCAATGATACGACAATCTGTTTCCCGTATTCTGCTCTACTATCCATTAGTATCTCTGAATTAATTCTTTGCCCGATTTGCCAATACAAAAGTGTCATTTCAGAATTTACTGAAATGGCAATGTTCTGCTTGCTTTTTTCGATCAGCGATTTAATTTCGCCTACTAATCCAGTATTTATTTGCAAACTTTCAGCCATCGGATTAAATATTCATTGAATTTAGAGCCCCTAATTTAAATGATTAAAACGAGGGATTAGCCTTTGAAGTGTTTTTTAAACTGTATTACATCGATATACCCTGTATTCTATTTCCTGTATGCCGAATTAATTTACCATCTTCACATTTTCACTTCCGGGCGAATTCGGATTGCCTGTTCCCACAAAATTATCGATCAACAAATCGGTTACATGCTCACATTCAATACCGTGGGTAAAAAACGATGGCAGATCATTTCCCCAGCTTAACTGAAAGTCGCGAATCGTAAGACCATTCACATGCCCGGCATAAATTCCGGGGATGTCGTGCTCAAAAATCTGCATCGCTTTGGGCGTTGCTGGCCGCAAATCGAAATTTCCACCGTAGCCCATTGTTTCCTTGCCTTTGCGCATCCATAGCTGCACATTGTTGAACCGGATGTTTTCCATCGGACTTTCCTTTTGCCCGAAAACCAAAATACCCTGTTCGCCAATGGCGTTGATGTTGTTGAACTGCACATTTTTATATTGCATCTTCGCAGTAAACCATTCCAGGTGAGCGTCCATCGCGCGAGTAATCTTTTAAATCTTTACTGCCCTGCAAAACGGCGCCATTCTCCAGATAAAGGTTCACATTGCTTTTCAGGAAAACGGTTCCTGTTACGAATGTTCCGGCGGGAACTACAACACGCCCGCCACCGGCAGCGGCACATTCATCAACGGCTTTTTGAATGGCAACTGTGGAAAGTTGCCCGTTTTTAGCTCCGTAAATCAGGATATTGTAATCGGCGGCCACTGAAATACCTGCAAGAAACAGGCAAAATAACAAAAAGACAGATATTCGTTTCATTATTCCGGATTTAGGTTATTTTGCAAGTATAATCCTTCGGTAGCTCACCAACGAAGGTGTTCCGTTGTCGCGAACTTCGAGGATCAGGTGAATACTGCTGTTTCCCAAATCGTCAGGAACTTTCAGTTTTAGTACCGGGCTTTTATCGCCTTCAGGCAAAATAATTCCTGCGTAAGAACTTGCACTTTGATAGAAAAACCAGTTGTACGAAAGTCGGTTTCCATCCGGATCTGTCGATTTCGAGGCATCGAGCCTGATTGTTTTACCGGGCTTCACTTTCTTATGGATAATTTGGTTACTGCGGTCTTTTCCAATAGAGGCAACAGGTTCATGGTTCACTTCCGAAGGCTGCTTTAACGACCATTGTAAACGGTTCAGAAAACTGTTTTTAGCATCGGGCACCCAGCGCATAAGCTCGTTTACATCCACTTTGCAGGTGGAATAATAATTGTCGGGGAACGGGCCTTCCATTTTTTTGAACATCGTCCCCCAACTGCCCTGAGTTGGATCGGCTGGATCATTCAGACCCAAAGCTGCACTAATCAAATACAAAAATGCGGGAGTATCGCCTTCGCCACCATGATCGTATATTGCCGACATCGGGCCATGACCATTGATTTCCTTTTGTGACATGACTTTGATGTATTTCCAGAAGTGACCTTCATCGAGCAATAGCCAACCCGGATTGAACCGCTCTCCATGGTATGTTGATTTCGTGTCGCCCATGTTAAGGCAACCATGCGTTTTTACATCATCGAGTTTTATAAAATAATCGAAAGTGATATCCTGAAGTAAAATCCCGAAAACATGTAGTTTGGCCATCAGCTTCCTGAATTTTTCCTCGCCCTGTTTTTGTTTGAAGCGATAAAGCGCCTGCACCATCGTGATGGGGCCTCCCCACGACTGAACGTAAATCGGGCGGTCGTCGTCTTTTGCAAAAATCTGTTGCAAAAACTCGCTTCCTTCCGAATCTTTTGATTCACCGTTCGGATTCAAACCTTCACCAATCCAGTCTTCGAAGTTGATTTCGCCCCAGGACGTTTCAACTTTTCGTCCGGCAA
>JAUYTA010000512.1 GCA_030695265.1 Bacteroidota bacterium | reverse complement strand
CCGATGCGCTATTTTCAAGTCTTCCGGCAATATTTACATTACCACCTGAAACAATGAATGCTCCGTCAAACTGGGTATGAACAGAATTTCCTGAATTCGTACCAAAATTGGCGGTTCCCGATGAAATTCTGATTAAGCCCTCGTTTGTAATAGTGAAATTACGGGTGTCTAATGTTCCTCCGGTTACATCGAACCCGGCAGGTTTCTGTATTGTTAATCCACTGCTTGGGATCACAGTAAAACTACCACCGAGAGGAATAGTAATCAGACCACTTGTCAATAAAAGGCTTCCTCCACTGGTAACCGTAGTTGTGCCACTAACTGTAAGGGTTGTGTTTAAACTGCCCTTGGTTATTTTAAGTTCTTCGAAATTGGTAGTACCGCTGATGGTTGCGTTTGAAGTACCCGTAAATTCAACTATTCCATTGGTTCCGCCGTTGTATGTTCCATTGTTTGTCCAGTTACCGTTTACCTGCAAAGTGTATGCACCGTTATTGAAATAGTTTAAAGTGCCTTCAATTGTGATGTCATTGCATTGAGCATCACTTGTAAGGGTAATTGTTGCTCCAGATACAATTGTTACATCGTCACCTGATCCTGGAACCACACCCCCAACCCATGAACTTCCAACATTCCAATCTCCTCCGGTGGCTGTTGAAGTAAAGGCAGCCATCGCCGATTTGAGCTTTAGCGGTTCTTCTATTGCAGTCTCAACCACTGCTTCCGGAGTAGGCGCTATGGCCTGGTCTTCCACAAAAATAAGGTGTTGGGCGGTGCCGGCGCTTCCGAAAATATCGGTCACCTGGTAAGTGCGGGTAATTGTGTAAGGGCAAACTGTGCCACTTTGGGTTTGTCCAACAAATTTAAAACTGGCCGCAACGAGGGTGCAATTGTGCATCGCCTTGCCACCGGCATCGGTAAACGCCTGTAAGCTGGAGTAGACAGCAGGAACGGTTCCGTTGCAAACAACGGTCATGCTTTCAGGAGAAATGAGCGCGAGGGTTTCGCCGTCGGTAATAGTACCGTTCACATCGTTCTTAATCAGCCCTTTCGATTGATTGATTGCCCTGATGGTACATTCGTTGAAAACTGTGACGGTATGAAGCGGAATTTCGCTGTTTACCGAGAAAGTACTCAGGGCAGGAGTGGCAGCGGTTCCCATCTGGAAAGTACCTCCGGTAATGAATTTTACCCTGCCGCTTTCAATCAGCAGGTCGTTCGCAGCATTGGGGCGGGTAAACGTGATCAGGGGAAAACCAGACATATTCAGGTTGGCGTCGTTTGCGATGTGAAAAGCAGCTTCGCCGGCAACCACCTGCCCTGCATTTGCAATATTCATAGTTCCGCCTGAAATGTAGCAGTTTCCGCCGCTGACTTTAAACCTTCCGGCGATATTCACAGTACCTCCCGATTGAGCAAAAGACCCGCCGCTGCTTGTCAGTGATGAAGGATCGGTGGCAGTTCCGATATGGTAAGTTCCTGCTGAAACAATGATTTTACCCTGGTTGGTAACTGTTCCGTTCTGCCCGGTTACAGTTGCGTTCGCGTTGCTCAATTCGAATCCGCCGGTTTCAGGAATGGTATAGGCGGCGGCGCTGAATACGGGATTGCTGAATCGGATTGCTCCCGATGCCAGCTTGAAAATTCCGGAGACAATGGTTAAAAATCCTTTGGTGGTAGTAGAAAGTACTTTAAAATCGGCGCCGGGATAAAAAAGCAGGGTTTTGCCCGGATTGTCCATTTCGAGGATTACGCCATTGGTTTCCTGCAAATTGGTTTTGGCAGAACTTTCGCAGTTAAACATTGAATTTCCGGAGGTAGTACCTATAAATTTTATGCCTGCTCCTGAAGAATCAATGCAAAAATCGAGCGTTCCGTTGTTAATCAAACTTACACCAACCACCAAAAGGTTGTCTTTTACTGTACTGGCAGTCGTAGGTGGGGCGCTCCTGAATGTTCCTCCTGAATGGATGGTTACAATTCCACTAACGGTTACTGTTTTTCCTGAAATTGCATCAAACTGCAAAATCCCAGAGGAGCCCTGTCCGATGGTGAGTGAGCCCAACGCGGGAGAATCCGCATCGATGGTAACCGTTGCGCCATTGGCAATGATCACATCGTCGCCCGCCACAGGAACACTGCCGCCCACCCAGGTTGCCGCATTGCTCCAGTTTCCGCCGGTTGTGGTAGAAGTAATGGCTACTGCCGGCGCCGAAACTGCAGAAGTCAATTGGGCAAAATCAAACAAGCTTGTTGTTCCGTTAAATTTAGCGGTGAAATGGTTGTTTTCATTCAAAATCAACAGCCTGTTATTTTGCAGCCTGTTTGCCGAAGCATCTTTTCCGGCGAAAACAAAAAACAAGGTTAAAATGATGATGAGAGCAATATCCTTTGCCGTCTGCTTTAGCTGACGGGGGAAGGATGAAGAAAGCCTCCCCCAACCCCTCCACAAGAGGGGAGAAAGAATGCTTCGAGGAAGAGAAATTGGGTTTAAATAATGAAAAAGGAATACGAATGATCGAAGTCCACGCCCTGAAAGGGCAACACAACCTAGCCCAGGGCAACGCCCTGGGGAAATGAAGGAAACGGCAACCCGTCCGCGCAAAATGATTTTCAGGGAATTAACCTTCTTTCGGACGGAATTGAAATCACATTTAGAAGTGTAGTTGCTTAATAGAAATGCCAGCAGGACAATGGATAAAAGCAGCAGGTTCCCAAACAGCGAAGCATTGTTCAGGAAAAATAATTCAGCAGAAACGGTACCCAGGGCAATATGTGCAGAAGTAATACCGTTTGAAGAATTGTAAGGCAGTGCAGAAGTTTCATCCGAAGCTACGGTCACTGAGCTTGTCGAAGTGGAAGTGGAACGTTGGCTGAGCCTGTCGAAGTGGAAGCCGCCCGATTTACACAATAGAAGCCGCCAATCATTTCTAACAGCATTTTCGGCAGTCCCGAAAACGGATGTTGAAACAATACAGAAAAGCAATACACTGAGTATTCTCCTGCTTACCAACTTCTTCATTGCAAATCCAATTAAACTACATCCTTGTCAACCGGATTTCGTCTCACGGACACACTTATAACTATTCAGCAAAACAATTATGTATTGCCGAACCTTGTTGAAAGATGTGTTTTACCGTTTGAGATTCCCCCCGGTGGCCGGTACTCCGGCACTTTCATTCCCCCCTTTTTGACTGAATCGCTAATGCAGATTGTGCAAATCGGTATAAAGCTATATAAAATGTTGTTTGTATTTTTTCTATTTGCATAAAAAGATACATTAGCTAGTCTTAAGAAAAACATAAAATTCAATATAATATTCAAATATAAAAATTAAATTAGAAAAAACAATAATTTCTTCTAATTTTAAATAGCTAATATACAGCACTATGAATCATTTAGTTAGAAAGTAATTCTATTTATGGCCTTTTTCTAACCGCTTATTTAGAATGAATATATATTAGGTTTTATTTTGAATGTTTGGGAACATTAATAGCAAGAGTTCAAATTGTTCGATTTTGAAGGCGTTTTTCCTGCAAGGCGACAAGGCGACAAGGCGACAAGGCGACAAGGCGACAAGGCGATGGGGCGATGAGGCGGCAAGGCGACAAGGCGACAAGGCGACAAGGCGACAAGGCGATGGGGCGATGGGGAGACAAGGCGATGGGGAGGCGATGGAACGGAATGCGATAATGGGTTAAGCGCCTTTAGGTGCGAAATATTTGTAGAAAAAAAGAAATGCATTTAGAAAACCCGTCCGCGGAATAATGTTTTTCAAAGGAAAACCATCTTTCGGACGCCTGCCAGCCTTGCAGGAAATGGGAAATGGGAAAATGTGAAGATGTGGAAATTTGAAGATGTGAAGATGTGAAGATGTGGAGATGTGGAGATGTGGAGACAAGGCGAGGGGGCGAGAAGGCGATGTGAAAATGTGAAGATGAGAAGATGTGAAAATGAAAAGGCAAGCTGATGATAAGATGCTGGATATCCTTCAGGCTGTCTGCCTTTAGGCGACGGACACGATTAAACATGAGCATGGAGATGTGAAAATTTGAAAATTTGAAAATGAGATAATATTTTGGGTGGGTAGTAAACATGGACCGAACCTACGGCTCTCTTTTTATGTTGTTCGTTCGCATCCGGGACGGACTAAAGTCCATCCTTACAACATAAACCGAGCCTATGGCTCTAACATGTAAATCCCGAAGGGTGGGGTGTAAAGAATTTATGAAATTTTCTTTCATCCTAAAAACACTGTCAGAGCTTGTTCCGGCATGTCGGATAGCTTCGGACGCCAACAGGTTTTCCGGCAGGAGCGAGACCTGTCAGCGTCTGTAAGACCTGACAGCGTCAAAAACAGAAAGGAACTAAAAAATGCTTTGCTCCTGATTTTTCACAACCCACCTGTAGGAATGGTTCATTTTGCAGGGGCATTGAATAAAATTTCAAAACCTATACTGCCCTTTCATGGAGCGAATTGCTAATTTTAACCCGATAATCGTATATTTAAACCAAACAAATAAAATGTCAGAATTTACCAACCATAAACAACAGCGTATCGCCCGGTTGACAGCCCTTTTCGAAGCAGCTGTCCGCGGCGAAATAAATCCGGCAATGGTCAGCGAATACCAGGATGTGATCGGTCGCGCCACTCCTGCCGATGTAATTACAGTGGTCGATTGGCTGCTCCACCTGAAACTGCCGATGGACGACCTGAAAAAAGGTATCAACAAGGCGCTGAACCTTTTGAACAAAACGCTTCGTGAATTTCCATACGAAGCACCGGCAACAGATAGTCTGGCCGGTTACCTGATCCAAAACAACGAACAACTCGATATACGCCTGAAAGCCATCCGTCCATTGATGAAGGAAATCAACCGCAACCCTGAAAATGAAACGCTCCGTAACGGGTTGAGGGAGAAATTTGCCGATCTGTCGAAAATGGATTTGCACTATCAGATCAAGGAAAACGTATTGTTTCCGCTGATTGAAGCATACATGCCCGATTACAATTGTTTGCAGGTAATGTGGTCGCTTCACGACGATATTCGCGCAAACATAAAAGCGATTGTTGGGTTACTTGGCGAACCCGGTTTCGATCTGAAACAATTCAACCGGCTGGCAGGCGATGTGTTTTTCGATATGTATGCCATCAGGTTCCGCGAAGAACGGATACTTTTCCCGGTAGCACTCGATTTAATTCCTGAAAAAGAACTCAGTTTACTGCTGAACCACTGCATCGAAACCGGTTTTCCGTTTATTCATCCTGAAATAAAAATTCATGAACCTTCGACCAGCGAAACCACGCCTTCAGGAGAAATAGACTTAAAAACCGGTTTTTTATCTGCGGAACAAATTGTCCTCATTTTTAATCATTTACCGGTTGACATCACCTACGTTGACGAATTTGGCAAGGTGAAATTTTACTCTACTCCTGAAAAACGGATCTTCCACCGTATCAATTCGATTATCGGTCGCGAGGTGAAAAACTGCCATCCGCCCGAAAGTGTGCACGTCGTGGAGCAAATTGTGGAGGCTTTCCGAAACGGCGAAAAGGACAAGGCCAGTTTCTGGATTCAGATGAAAGGCGAATTTATCCTGATCCAGTATTTCGCCATACGCGATGAAACTGGAAATTACCGGGGAGTGGTGGAGGTCTCGCAGGAAATTACCGAAATCCGCAACCTTGAAGGCGAACAAAGGTTGCTGGATTGGGGTCAGTAAGGGAATGGGTTACTGAGCAGGTGACTCCAAGTCACCTGCTCGGTGAGTAAGAAGCTTTCGGTTTACGGGAAAGAAATTAGCTTTGCGATGCGAATAAAAAAATGGGATATACCAATTCCTTTTGTAAATTTGACTTTTAAATATCTAACAGGATGAGCACTTTAAAACCAATTAAGAAAATAAGCCAGGGAAAACTCAAAAACATCGCAAGTGAAGCCACTTCCGAAGGTTTTTCCAAAGCTCTAAAGTCAAATCTTTCTATTGTTTATACTGAGGGAAATATGCTGGTTGAAAGGCATCCGAGTGGAAAAAAAATAAGACTTGGCAGTTTGAAATGCGAAAGAAAATTGATAACCAACAAGTTCAAATTAAAATAAGATGCTCCCGAAAAGGTTGCGGCTGTTTGCTGGTCCCAATGGTTCAGGAAAAACAACAATTCTCGAACGGATTCCCAAAGAATTAAATTTTTAAAAACCTTACTTTCTTATCGACACCTTAGTAATCTGGTAATGACCCCCAGAGCCCAACCTTATCTACCTTATAGTTAGATGTTAAAGCTTTCCCAAAGTTTTTTTCAGTTTAAAATAAACTTTGGGAAAGCTCATAGGCGTATATTTCGGTGCTCCGCACCTTTTGCGTGTATTGCATTCACACTACAAATATCAACAGTGCTCTGCTCCCGAAAAGGTTGCGAATTGGGTGACGCGATTTGTAATCGCGTTTAAATATATTTTGTCATCCGATGAATTTATGTGGTTACTGAGCGGGTGACTTGGAGTCACCCGCTCAGTAGGTAAGAAGCAAATTTCTCAATCCAATTTCAGGACAGCTAAAAACGCATTCTGCGGAACTTCCACATTTCCAACCTGTTTCATGCGTTTCTTGCCTTTTTTCTGTTTTTCGAGCAGCTTGCGTTTACGGGTAATATCACCTCCGTAACATTTGGCAGTCACATCTTTACGAACAGCTTTAACTGTTTCCCTCGAAATAATTTTTGCGCCAATGGCTGCCTGAATGGCAATGTCGAACTGCTGACGCGGAATCAGTTCCTTCAGCTTTTCGCACATACGTTTTCCAAAACTGTAAGCATTGCTCACGTGAATCAAGGTCGATAAAGCATCCACCATTTCACCGTTCAGGAGAATATCCAGGCGCACCAGTTTGGCAGGGCGGAAATCAAGAACATGGTAATCGAACGAAGCGTATCCTTTCGAAATACTTTTCAGTTTATCGTAGAAGTCGAACACAATTTCGCCCAGCGGAAGATCGAACATCAGCTCAACGCGGTCGGTAGTCAGGTATTCCTGTTTGATGAGTATTCCACGTTTTTCGAGGCACAAAGTCATGATTGACCCGATAAAATCGGAAGCAGTAATAATATTTGCGCGGATAAACGGCTCGTCAATATCGTCGATGGTAGTGGTAGCAGGCAGTCCCGACGGATTGTAAACATTGATGGTTTCGCCCTTCGTGGTGTGCACGTGATAAAGCACGTTGGGAACGGTGGTAATCACGTTCATATCGTATTCGCGGTCGAGGCGCTCCTGAACGATTTCCATGTGCAGCAGTCCGAGGAAACCGCAACGAAATCCAAAGCCAAGCGCTGCCGATGATTCTGGTTCGTAGGTGAGCGATGCATCGTTCAATTGCAATTTTTCCATGGCCGAACGAAGGTCTTCGTAATCTTCGGAGTCGATTGGGTAAACTCCGGCAAAAACCATCGGCTTCACTTCCTCAAAACCTGAAATGGCTTTGTCGCAAGGCGCTTTCGAATGAGTAACCGTATCGCCCACTTTTACTTCGCGGGCGGTTTTAATTCCGCAGATAATGTATCCGACACTACCGGCTTTCAACTCCGGACGTTCAAACATCCCGAGTTTCAGCGCGCCAACTTCGTCAACAACATATTCTTTTGAGGCATTTACGAATTTAACCTGGTCACCTTTTCTGATCACCCCATTTTCTACTTTCAAATAGGCGATTACTCCACGGAATTGATTAAAAACAGAATCGAATATCAATGCCTGAAGCGGGGCATCTTCCACTCCCTTTGGTTCAGGAATGTCATTTACAATGCGTTCCAGAATTTCTTCAATGCCAAGCCCGGTTTTTCCGCTGGCACGAATAATATCTGTGCGCCGGCAGCCAATCAGGCCAATAATCTGATCTTCGACGATTTCGGGCATTGCATTGTCAAGGTCCATTTTATTCAGGATCGGAATGATCTCCAGATCGTGTTCGATGGCCAGGTATAAATTTGATATGGTTTGTGCCTGAATTCCCTGAGTTGAGTCGATGATGAGCAATGCGCCTTCGCAAGCGGCGATGGAGCGCGAAACTTCGTACGAAAAGTCAACGTGTCCGGGAGTATCAATCAGGTTCAGTATATAATCCTGACCATTGAGGTTGTACTGCATCTGAATTGCGTGGCTCTTGATGGTAATCCCACGTTCCTGTTCGAGGTCCATGCTATCGAGAACCTGTGCTTTCATGGCGCGCCCATCCACCGTTTTGGTGAATTCGAGCAGCCTGTCGGCCAGAGTACTTTTTCCGTGATCGATGTGCGCAATAATGCAGAAATTACGTATGTGCTTCATTCCTAAAATGTCTAAAAACCTTATTAATCAATTCTTCCAGTCGTATTTTGCGCAAAGATATTCAAATTTCGGGAATGGCAACCAGCAAAAAACAAGGGGGTGTGCGACAATATTCCCTTTAACGGAGATTCACCGTTAGTTATCTAATTTTGGCAACCTGAAAGTCTGCCTTTTCAGGACACCAGAAAACACTAAATTTTTATACCACAAATTACTCAGATTAACACAGATTGAAAACTCACTTCACAGATTCATCTGTGAAAATCTGCGTAATCTGTGGTGCTATTTTTTATATATAATTGTTTTTTAATTGCCAGATGCCCGCCTGACAAGCCTTTTGGCGGGCGGGGAACTCGCCATCCGCCAGCTGGCGGATTCTCCTGTGTCCCAATTAATCTGGGTGGCTCGTTTCGCAGTTCGTATTCTAATTTCGGCAACCTGCCAATCTGCCTTTTCAGGACACCAGAGAACACTAAATTTTTATACCACAAATTACTCAGATTAACACAGATTAAAAACTCACTTCACAGATTCATCTGTGAAAATCTGCGTAATCTGTGGTGCTATTTTTCATATATAATTGTTTTTTAATTGCCAGATGCCCGCCTGACAAGCCTTTTGGCGGGCAGGGAACTCGCCATCCGCCCGCTGGCGGATCCTCCTGTGTGAGAAAGATTTTCTCATGGTCGTTTCATCACATTTGATCCACAGGAAATTCTCG
>JAUYTA010000829.1 GCA_030695265.1 Bacteroidota bacterium | reverse complement strand
CGCCAAAGTGATGGGACTTCCCTACCCCGGCGGTCCTTTTGTGGACAAGCTGGCCAAAGAAGGAAATCCGGATGCTTTTCAATTCTCGAAACCACGCATCGCCAATTTCGATTACAGTTTCAGCGGATTGAAAACCAGTTTTCTGTATTCTCTGCGCGATCATTTGAAAGAAAACGAGAACTTTATTGAAGAGCGAAAAGCCGATTTGTGTGCTTCGCTGCAAAAAACCATCATTGAAATTCTTTTGGATAAGTTGATAAAAGCTGCCAAAGAAACGGGGATCAAAGAAATTACGGTTGCAGGGGGAGTTTCGGCCAACTCAGGATTGCGACAGGCTTTGGTTGAAACTGCTGGAAAATACCGCTGGAAAATGCACATTCCGAAATTCGCCTTTACTACCGACAATGCTGCCATGATTGCCATGACCGGCCATTTCAAATACCTGAAAGGTGAATTTATTGGCATGGACGCAGTGCCTTTTGCAAGAATGGATATTCGGGTGTAGCTTCGACAGGCTCAGCTACCGCGAATTCGACAGAAAAATTACTCAGCAGGTGACTTGAAGTCACCTGCTGAGTAGATCTTATCACAACTTTTTCAGCATCCACAAGCCACAACCGAAGTGCTTTGAGTTTCCCAACGGTGCAGATAAATATTCGAATCCAAACTTCTCATAAACTTTTACTGCCAGATTCAGTTCGGGCAAAGTTTCAAGGTAAATCTGCTGAAATCCATAATTGCGGGCAGTTTCAAGGCAACGTTCCATCAACATCCGGCCCAATCCGATACCGCGGGCTTCGGGCAATAAATACATTTTCACCAGTTCGCAGGTGTTTTGTGGCAAACCTTCGGTAGGAAAAATACCGCCACCGCCCAATAATTTCCCTTCAATTTCAGCAACATAATAAGCCGACTTTTCAGTTTGAAACAATTCGAACAAAGCATCAGTGGTCGGATCAAAAAAAACTGTTCCGGGAACATTTGCGCCAAACTCTGTCAGTGTATTGCGCACGATTACAGCCAATTCAGGATTATCGGAGGGTTGAATATCTCGAATATGAAAATTTGATAGAAGTTGAGAAAGAGGATTTGACATTGGTGTCAATTAAACATTGCGACTGTTCCATTCGTTACGGCTTTCATTTACAAAATTTTGAAGTTCATCAGCAACATCTGAAGGTAGCTTCCCTGCATATTTTTCTGAAAGCTTTTCTTTGGGCTGTATGTTTTTCTTTAGCACCTTTATAATGTTAAGATCCTCCAGATCCGCAAGAAGTTTGTAAGCCTTATCGTTGGTTATTTGCACGAGAACTGTTTCCATAGACAAAATTTCTATAATTAGTACCAAAGCAAATGTACGAAAATAATGAAGACACATGGAAAATCGCAGATTACCTGAATAGTATTTGAACCCTAAAAAATATTTGTCAGTTTATACTTTTCCACC
>JAUYTA010000505.1 GCA_030695265.1 Bacteroidota bacterium | reverse complement strand
AGCTTTCTGGACAAGGTTTCAGCCCAGCTTTCAGAAAGTAATGGAAATCATCCGTTCAGGAGAACTGGGAGCGCTGAAAATGGTTCGTGCCGATTTTGCTTTTAATGCCGAATACAATCCTGACAAACGATTGTACAATGTTGATCTTGGCGGAGGTTCGTTGCTCGACATTGGAATTTACCCGATTTTTATGTCGCTGACAGCTTTCGGTAAACCTTCGGAAATAAAAACGATGGCCCAATTTTGTCCGACTGGCGCCGAGGAAACAATCCTGATGTCGTTTCGATATCGGGGTGGGGAAGTGGCTTCGCTGGTTTCCAGTTTCGCATCGCACTCCTCCACGCAAACCGAGTACAGTTTCGAAAACGGGTTTGTGAGGCTAAACAGACGTTTTAACTGCCCAACATCTGTAACTTACTGGAAGGCAGGTGAAGAAGAAAGAATCATCACTTTTGAGAAAGGCGCAGGTGCTGGCTATGAACTGGAAGCCGCGCATGTGATGGAATGCCTGGATGCAGGTAAAACCGAAAGCGACCTGTTGCCATTGTCGCATTCGGCTGATTTGATGGAAATTCTGGATTGGGTGCGAAAAGATGCCGGGATTGTATTCCCAAAACACGATTGAATCTTTTCAGGGTAGGTAAATGATTCCTCCTGAATGGTCGTGGTCGGCTCCTGTCACAGATTTCAGGCAATTATTATCGTTCCTGAAACGAAGGACACCAAGAAATGCGAATACGATGGCTTCCTTAAAATCAATGATTTGTGCTGAAGGCAAAATTGTTTTGTGTATTGTCTTTTCGCTGAAAAGTTCCATCAGGAATACATTGTTGGCGCCGCCACCTGTAATCAGTATTTGCCCTTTCTGATAGTGGTCAACTGCAATGGTTAGCTGATCAGAAACGTGTTCGTATAGCGTTCTGAGTGCGTCTTCAGGAGGAAGTTGAAAAGAATAAATCAGCGGCAGAAATTCAGTTTCAAACCATTCGCGCCCCAATGATTTTGGTCCGTCAAGCTGATAAAAATCCAGTGAATTCAGCAGATCCAGTAATTCGGGATGAATTGTTCCGGAGCGACCAAAACTTCCGTTGAGATCGTATTCGTAGCCCAATTCCCTGGTGAAATGATTGAAAGCCATGTTTACAGGGCAAATATCAAACGCTTTTCTGACATCGTTTTCGCGAAACGAAACATTGGCGAAACCTCCCAGGTTCAGGCAAAATTCATATTCTCCAAACAACAATTCATCGCCAATCGGGACGAGCGGAGCGCCTTGTCCGCCAAGCGCCACATCCAGCGACCTGAAATCGCAGATGGTTTGTATTCCTGTCGTTGCCGCGATGCTGGCACCGTTACCAATCTGAACCGTCAGTTTCATGTCGGGCTGATGGAAAATCGTATGCCCGTGTGATGCGATCATTTCAGGTTTTTCAGGAAGATCGGCACAAAAATCAACGATTTGTTTGCCGATAAACTTACCGTATTCGTTGTGAAGAAAGGCAAAATCAAGAGCATTCAGTTCCGAAGCAGTCGTGAGTTTGTTTACCCATTTGTGCGAATACGAAATCGTATTGGCTTTCAGAACTTCAAAATTCCACTTCGTGTCGAAAGTAAACCTGCAGGCCACCAAATCAAGTCCATCAATTGATGTTCCCGACATACAACCTATGCATACATAACTTTTCATTATTTGTAGAAGTTTGCTTTATAAGTACTTGTATTGTTTCTAAAATCGGTGACAGTTAAGTTCAATTCATGATTTTTACCAAACTGAATCCTACTTTTATCAAACGTATAACTGATTAATTTGTTTTTCAGGTCGTATTCAAACAGCACCCACTGGCCATCGATGGTTCCTCGTATGGTTTCAATTCCCGAAAGATTGTCGGTAATCGTGAACCGGATTCTCGTGGTTTCAGTCAGGGTTTTTTTGTCGGCAATACTCAGCGGAACAATTTTCGGAGCCACCGTGTCAACTGCCAGTGCATAATTTCCTAAAACCCGGATGTTTCCTTCAACCCAGCCGTCAACGTACTTTCCGGTGGCCGAGAAGATTTGTCCTGAAACAGGGTCAACCTGGGCTAGCATCACTTTCGATTCCAGATTCTTTGGAAGGTTCACCGCTTTTATTCTCAATGGGCAGGCAAAATGCAGGGGAGTGTATGCGTTGTGCAATTTATAAACCGGCGAGTAAAATTTCGGAGTTGATGGTTTCTTTTCGTACAAAAAATCAACATCATTGTACAAAGCTCCTTCAGGAACAGTGAATTCAATGTCATCGTTTCGGATATGGTTGTTCCGGTTGTATTTGAATTTTTCCCCTTTTGCTTCAGGTTTGGAAAAGTTTGCTTCCTGAGATTGTATTTTAAACGAAAGAGAAGTGGCATTGCCGTATGTGTCTGTTATTTCATATTTTACATTGTGAAGTTTTCCGTCGGTCGCTTTAAATATCCCGCCTTTTTCGTTTTTGTCGTAGATATTCAGTTTGTTGCCCGGTTCAATCCAGGTGCGGTATAACCTGCGTTTTGAGCGGATGGCCTGATCGTAATCCATGTGCGAATTAATATATTTAGACTCTTCAATGGCAAATTGATCCATCGTAAATGAATAAACCAATTCGTTGTCAATGCTCAGTTTTAAACTGTAAATACCGCAATGGTTAAGGCTTCCGTCAAGTAAATCAAAGACCTGAAGTCCAAAGCCGATTTTTCCCCAAACAGGAATGGGCTGGTTGACTTTTAGCTGCCAGTCGTTTCCATTCAATATTGTTTCAAATCGCTGCGGAAGTTGTTTTCCTGAAACTCCTGCATCGTCGGAAACCGGATAAACCATCAGAGACTGAATGACTGGTTTGGTTTTGTCTTTTACCGGCATGTTGAATTGTAAGGGGTTCAGCATCATCGTTTGATCTTTTACCTGTCTGATTTCGAAATGCAGATGCGGCCCTCCTGAACTGCCTGAATTACCGCTTTTTGCAATTTGTTGACCTTTTTTCACTTTCAATGTATCAGCAGGAACAGAATGGTCGATGGCAAATGATTCTTTTTCGTACTGAATTTTTCGGATGTAATTTTCAATTTCAGGAGCAAAACTATCAAGGTGGCCGTAAAGGGTAGTTGTGCCGTTTGGATGCCCGATATACAATGCATTTCCGTATCCTGAAGGAGAAACCACAATCCGCTCGATATTTCCCTCGGCGGCAGCATAAACAGGCAATCCGGTTCGTCCCTGGGTTTTTATGTCGATGCCACCATGAAAATGGTTGGTTCGCAATTCGGCGAAATTTCCGGAGAGCAAAAATGGGATTTTCATTGGCGCCTCATAGTAATTCGGATCTGGTTTTACCAAAGGTTGGGCGTTGACAGAGATTCCTGCAATCAGAAATAGTATAATATTAAAAAGTCGTCTCATTCTTAATTTATTTGGTCTGCGAAAATATAAAACTTATTCATTCCATCCGTCAGATGGTAAGTTTCGGTAAAAACGAAATAATCGGCTTCAAATTTCATCTATTGACCAAAAATGTTAATTTTGTCGATGAAACGAACATGCCGCCAAAATGATTTCAAAGAATACGGCAAGAAAGTGAATGAAAATTAATGTACAGAGTGGATGCTTTCTGGCATGAGAGTTCCATGAGAACGCATAATAATCAGATAATTAATAATGATATTTTCGAGTGAAAGTGAAATGAAATGACTGATCCGGAGAAAAACCTACTGTTAGAGTTTAAGCTTAAAGTGAAGCAGATGATTGCTAAACACGAAAATCTTAAACAGGAAAAGATGCAGTTGCGTGGAAAAATTGAAAGTCTTGAAGAAACTATCAATCATCTTCGTCAGGAAAATAGTTTGCTTGAACAGAAATATGAGAATGTAAAATTGGCAAAAATGTTGGTTGCATCAGATGATGATAACAAGGATGCAAAAAGCAAGATTCAAAAATTAGTGCGGGAAATTGATAAATGTATTGCTCTTTTAAACAAGTAATACAAAGATAAATGACAGACAAGCTTTCTATAAAGATCAAAATTGACGGACGTGAATATCCATTGAAGGTGGACAGGGACGATGAGGAAAAATACCGGAAAGCTGCCAAAATAATAAATGATATAATTCTTCAGTATCGACAAAAGTATTCAAGTAGCAGTACACAGGATTTTCTGGCAATGACTGCCTTTCAGTTTGCGTTAAAAACCATTGATCTTGAAGAAAAAGTTGACCGTTCGCCATTGTTTGACGAGCTTAAAAAGCTGGATGAAGAATTAAGTGATTATCTGTCATTGAAGGAATAAAGTTTTATCATATATACGAAACCCGCATTTTATATCTAGATTTTGGAATTATGTTTCAATTCCGGGATTTTAGGTTGAAAATGCGGGTTTATTTTTTTAGTGTAAACAAGTTTAATTTAATAACAAATGGAGATTATATATGCTATATCAGGCTTTTTAGGTGGAGGGATACTTTCCTATTTTATGTGGGATAAGGCTCTTCACAGTAAAAAACAGAAGATTGTTTCTGAAGCGGAAGCTGCAGGAGAAGTAATTAAGAAAGATAAAATTCTTCAGGCCAAGGAGAAATTTCTTCAACTGAAATCTGACCATGAGGAATACATCAATGAGAAGAATATCAAGGTCAACAATTTCGAGGCAAAACTAAAACAACGGGAAACCGGCATTAACCAACGCAGAGAGGAACTTAATCGCAGTATTAAGGACTTTGAAACTTCAAAACACGATGTGGATGCTATCCGCGAAAACCTGACCAATCAGCTTGAATTGCTTGAAAAGCGCGAGCATGAAGTGGAAGTGCTTCACAGACAGCAAGTTGAAAAGCTAGAAGTATTGTCAGGCTTATCAGCTGATGAGGCTAAAACCCAATTGGTAGATTCACTGAAGAACGAAGCGAAAACTGAGGCCATGTCATACATTAACGAGATTATGGAAGAGGCCAAACTTTCGGCCAACAAAGAAGCCAAGAAAGTTGTGGTAAAAACCATTCAACGTGTTGCAACCGAAACCGCGATTGAAAATTCAGTGACGATTTTCCACATCGAAAGTGATGAGATAAAAGGTCGTATTATTGGCCGCGAAGGTCGTAATATCCGTGCGCTCGAAGCTGC
>JAUYTA010000503.1 GCA_030695265.1 Bacteroidota bacterium | reverse complement strand
GAAGAAAACATCGAAATCTGCAAAAAATACCTTGCACGTATGAGCAAAATCGGAATGACCCTCGAAATTGAATTGGGTTGTACTGGTGGAGAAGAAGATGGTGTTGACAATTCAGCAATGGATAATTCACTTCTTTATACTCAGCCTGCCGATGTTGATTATGCATATTCAGAATTGAGTCAGATCAGTCCGAATTTCACCATTGCTGCGTCATTCGGCAATGTTCATGGTGTTTACAAACCAGGAAACGTAAAACTGACCCCAAAAATTCTTGATAATTCACAAAAATTTGTATCTGAGAAACATGGTTTGGGCGACAAACCCGTTGATTTTGTTTTTCATGGAGGTTCAGGTTCAACGCTTGAAGAAATTCGCGAAGCAATTTCCTACGGCGTAATTAAGATGAATATCGACACCGATACACAATGGGCTACCTGGGATGGCGTACGCAAATACGAAGCTCAAAACAGGGAATACCTGCAGGGACAAATCGGTAATCCTGACGGAGCTGATAAACCAAACAAAAAATATTACGATCCACGTGTTTGGCTGCGCAAAGGACAGGAAACAATGATTGAAAGACTTAAGGTTGCTTTTGCCGACTTGAATAATATCGACAGAAGCTAAATTAATATTGAAATATTTAAAACCCGGTGATCATCCGGGTTTTTTTATGTCAATTTTTTGGAGTAAATTAGTGAAAACCATTTCGCAAATGAACTTCAAACAATTTATTCAGGACTATTTTACGTTCAGCCGGAACGAACGAAAAGGAATCACCATTTTGTTGGTCATTATCTTTCTGCTGGCAGTTGCAAATAAAGTTATTTTTTACTTCGAAACGCCTGCGAAAATCGATATTGATTTACTTGATACTGCGCGGAGTGAAATGATTTTGTTTAACGATTCAATCAATGATTTGGTAGCAAAAAATAAAATTTTCCGTTTTAATCCAAATACAATTGATCGTGATGCCCTCGACAGCCTGTCCATTCCGGAAGGAATTAAAAGGAATATGTTGAAGTTTAGGGAGAAGGGTGGGAAATTTTACTCTGAAACTGATTTCCGGAAAATCTATGGTGTTACCGATGCAATTTTTAATCAGCTTGCTCCATTTCTGGTATTTAAAAATAAAATTGTTCAGACTACACCTATAAAGAACCAATCCGAATTATTTCTATTTGATCCGAATACAGCAAGTGACAATGATTTTATTCGTTTAGGTTTGAAAGAAAAGCAAATACAAACTATCCGCAATTATCAAAGCAAAGTTGGAACCTTCAGAAACGTTGCCGATTTTTTTAAGATTTACGGAATATCTGAAACTCAGAAGGAACTTCTGGCTGATTATATTGTAATAGGTGAAAAGGAAAATGTCAAGATTGAAAAGGTAGCTGAAGTCACAAAAATACAGATTGAAATTAATGTGGCAGACTCAATTGAATTAATGAAACTTCCCGGAATCGGTGATAAATTGTCGAAACGCATCGTTAAATACCGAGATTTATTGGGCGGATTCCATACGCTCGCTCAATTGAAGGAGGTTTATGGTTTGAACGAAGAGGTTATCCAGCGAATTGATGAATTTATTACGGTGGATTCGAAAAGAATCAGAAAAGTAGATTTAAACTTTGCTGAATGGAATGAACTTGCAAAACATCCATACATCCAAAAAAATATCGCAAATCAAATAATCAAATTCAGAACAAAATACGGAAGTATTCAAAAATCTTCGATTCTGCTCGATAGTATGATTTTAAACATAGATGAATATGCAAGGTTAAAGCCATATTTGTAGAACATTATTTGAGTATTTTCGTTTTAAAATTACATGGAAATGGCGAACAGATTTTTTTAAAATAAATATTTGGTTTAAATTTGATTACTAATCATTAATTAATAAATTTGCGGCTCGAATTTTAACAAGAAAAAATAATAATTCTATGATCGTCATTCCAGTCAAAGAAGGTGAAAACATCGAAAGAGCACTTAAAAGATTTAAAAGAAAGTTTGAAAAAACAGGAGTTGTAAAAGAGTTGAGGGTAAGACAAGCCTTTATGAAACCTTCGGTTGAACGAAGAGCTGAAGTAAACAAGGCTATTTATATTGAGAATTTACAGCGTCAGGACGACTAGAAAATCTAGCTGGTTCCTCGAAAAGATGTTAATTGTTTACAAATGTCGCATCAGGAATCATTTATTAATTATCTGAGATACGAAAAAAGGTATTCGCATTTAACTGCAATTGCCTATAAGAAAGACCTCGATCAGTTTGAAGAGTTTTTTGTCAAAACGATCGGGGATTTTAATGTTGAAGAAATTAATGATAAGACAGTCCGTAGTTGGATTGTTGATTTGATGGACAGCGGATTGACTGCCCGCACAGTAAATAAGAAAGTCTCAGCATTAAAGTCTTTTAATAAATATTTAATGAGGTTAGAGGTGGTTAAAGAGAATAACCTGGTAAATGTGATTGTGCCCAGGATTCGAAAAAAGCTACCTCATTTTGTGGAAGAAAAACAACTGAATCATTTGCTTGATGACGGTTTTTTTGGAAAAGATTTTGAAGCGCTTCGGGACAAATTGATTATAAGCCTATTGTACGGCACCGGAATTCGTTTGGCAGAATTGATGAATCTAAAGGATTCAGACATCTATCAAACTGAATTTTTGATCAAAGTTTTAGGAAAGCGCAACAAAGAGCGAATTGTTCCATACCCCCGCAGTTTAAATGTATTGATAGAACAATATCGGACAGAACGCACCCGCCTTTTCGGATCGCCTGTTCCTTATTTGTTACTTACTGAAAAAGGTAATCCTGCATACGAAAAACTTATTTACAGGGTTGTCTCTAAATATTTAACGCTGGTAACAACAATCGACCAAAAAAGTCCTCACGTACTCAGACACACTTTTGCCACCCATCTGCTTAATCGCGGAGCCGATCTAAATGCGGTAAAGGAGTTGCTGGGTCATTCAAATCTTTCGGCTACGCAAATTTACACACATACCTCTCTCGAGAAAATTCAAAAAGTTTACAGACAAGCACATCCACGATCTTAAATTTTAGGAGGATTAACTATGAACATTCAGCTTAACACTGTTCGCTTTACAGCCGATCAGAAATTAATTGATTTTGTGAATAAAAAAGTTTCAAAACTTGATACCTACTTCGAAGGTATTATAAGTTGCGAAGTAATCCTGAAGGTTGATAAACCTGAAACGGTTAATAACA
>JAUYTA010000487.1 GCA_030695265.1 Bacteroidota bacterium | reverse complement strand
GGAAAACATTCCGAAGTGTTGGAGAGGCTGTCTATAAGGATAATTCGTTTTATAGGGGAACCGAGTCGGGTATTGAAAAGCTTTTGCTGAACGAAAAATCAGCATTCAAAAATCATTCAGACATTAAAATGTTTGTATTGAGAGACGGCAATCAGTTGGTGGCGCGATTTGCCCTCATTCACGATTTCAGGCAAAACGATTGTCTTCAACTTTCATTTTTTGAGGCCCTTCCTGATTTAGGCGATATTTTTCCCATCATCAAAAAGGAGATTCAAAAGCACTATCCAATCTGCAAAAAAATAATCGTCGGAATCAATGGACATCTGAATTACGGAGCGGGGTTTTTGCTGAATAGGTTCGACGAAGTGCCGCTTTTCGGTTTGCCTTATACACCGCGTTATTATCCTGAATATTTTAAAGGATTGACTCAGAAGAAGATGTTCTCTTACCGTTTTTCGATGGAAGTCTATCACAAATGGGCCAATTCATACTCAACATCGCGGCAATTGGACGGGCTGACTGTTCGGTACATGGACAAAAAGAACATACAATCAGAAAGCGCCATCTATACGAAACTGAATAATGAAGCATTCGTATCGCATCCATACTGGGCCGATCGCGAAGAAGCGGAGGATTTGGAACTCTTCAAGCCATTTCGATATTTGCTCGACAATGAAAATCTGATCATCGCCGAAATGAATGGTGAGCCCATCGGTTTTTACTTTTGGTATCCCGATTTTAATCAGTTGGTCACTTCGAAACGTGATTTTAATCTCTGGGATATCGTCAATTACCGAATTTTGAACAAGGAAATCGACACATTCCGTTTTACTGAAATCGGCATCATACCAAAATATCAAAGAAGTCCGGTGGCGCTGGCATTGATCCGCAAATCGCTTCCGAAAATGATTGAAAAAGGATACAAATATTGCGAAGGCGGTTTTATTTTCGAGGAAAACAAAGCGTCGATTGCTTTTGTAAGCCGGATTCTGGAACGCTGTTACGGCGAAAAACCAGAACCTTACAGAGAATTTGCCGTTTATGAAACAGCGCTAAATATTTGAAATTAAATAATGTGGTATAGTTCAATTCAAACAACTAAGAATAGAACGCGGATTTTCGCTGGTATAGCGGATTTAAAACGGATTTTAATTCCGACAGGTCGGAATGATTTACATTCATTTAAGATCTTTTCATTCATGCTTGCATGAATTAAATCAGTCTAAAATCAGTATAAATTATTATCAGCGTCCATCCGCTTAATCCGTTGTAATCCGCGTTCTATTCCTTTTGAAAAATACAATACAATATATGTCACATCACTTATGAACCAGTATATTGAGAAAAGATTAGTGGCCAAAGATCTGCCGGATGAGTGGAATCTGCTGGCGGAAAACTATTTTCAGAGACGGGAATTTTTGATCTATGCTGAAAAATACAACCCTTGCGCACAGCGGTATTACTGTTTCTATGAGAACGACAAACTCCTTTCCGCCGCCATCATGTACTCTCT
>JAUYTA010000826.1 GCA_030695265.1 Bacteroidota bacterium | reverse complement strand
ATCCATTGTATGATATCCAATTTTTCTGCATGTGTATTCATCACAAATCTATTTTAAGCAAAAGTAGGAATTTTTTTATTTTTTTAGAGTGAACCAATATTTTCTTCTGATTGATTATATTGCTTGTAGTCCGGTTGTTGTTCTATTATTTCCTTATCACCACCACCCAATCTCTTCCATCATTTACCAATGGCTTTCCCAACGAAACTTTTCCGCCACCAGTTATGCTTTTGATGGTTCCATCCTGAAGTTTTCCTCCGGTTCGCGGGTTAAACCATTTAATGCTGAATTTTCCGGCAGGTAAGGCAATTGTAGTTTGTTCTGCTTTTGGGAGATAAACTACATAAACTTCTCCTGATTTGGCAAAACAAAAAGCATCTGCCTGACTGACAAGTTCGTTGGCAGCGTTCATTTGTGCAAGCGGCAGGTTGTTCAGGAAAAAGTCGGTGGCAATTTTGGTTTGTTTCCACCACAACTCGCGGCTGCGGAAATCTTCACACATCAGATCGTTGTGCGGGTAGCGGTAGCCAAAGTACCATTCGGCACCTCCGGCGCCAGCCATCAGGCTGCCCCAAAGTGCAAAATGGCGAACGGTATCGTGCTGCGCGTCAAATTCATCAGGCATTACACCTTTGTGTGCCGGCCCAAGTTCGTCGAACATCACCACCCATGGCTTTGTTGTTTTGGCCGATTCGTTGATAAAATGAGTGATTCGTGCATTTACTGGCTGAACATTGTGAATCTGCATCGATGCACCCTCCAGCGATTCGAATCCCAGTAGCGGATTGAGCATCATGTCCTGATGTTTATCGTCGGCATGGGTATGCAGCACCACAAAATTTGGATAAGTATTGATGGATTTCAGGTAGTTGGCCATGTCTTTGCGCATTTGATCTGTTTGCGCAACCGGAGTCCAGTCGGCAGGTCCGTTTTCTTCGCCCAGGTTCCAGGTAATTGCCAGGTGATGCCCAAAACGTGCCACCAGTTCGCGTAAGTAAACTTTTCGCTGAACGTTCGTATGTCCGCCATCGAGCAAACATTCGTTTTCGGTTTCCTGAAGCACGAAATGAATCATCATTCCCAAACGATCCATGTGATTGAATACAATGTCCCACTGTGCCAGTTTCGAACAGTCGAAACGATATCGCTCATTGTGATCGGCATACGGCCACACATCCTTTCCATCTCCCTGAATGTTCATTGTGAGCATGTATTGCGAGTTCACACCCTGCGAAGCCAGGTAATTCAATGCGCCAATGATGCCCTTTCCTTTTCCGCCTTGCCAGGTTGGATCGCCTGTTTTCCAGTCTTTTATATGCGTTTCGTATTTGTGACAGCTTTCCTTCGGATTGGCTTCCCCTTCGCGGAAAATAGCTTTACTTCCGTAGCGGTAAGTTTGGTCGAAATCGACATAAGCCAGAAAATTTTCCGGACTATCGGCTCCGTTTTTCAGGAAATATTTGCCCGTTTCACTAAATTCCAGGTAGCGTCCTCCCACATATTCAACTCTTCCTTTGGAGAGGAACCCCGGAGCATTTTTATCGGTTTCTGTAATTTTAAATTTGCCTGATGTGCCGTTGGGAGCCAATGTTTGCCCTTCATTTGCCTCATCACTGATCGAAATGTCTTTTCCGCTCCGGAATGAAACCAGGTATTCCCAGTTTCCGGTTTCATCGGGCACAAAATTTACCTGCCATTTACTTCCTGAAATTGCCCCTGTTTCGGCAGCACGCCCATCAGCAGCAAAAAATCCGGGAATTTTATATATTTTATTTCCGTTGGTGAAGGTTACTTCTAGTCGGTAATCGAGAAAAG
>JAUYTA010000448.1 GCA_030695265.1 Bacteroidota bacterium | reverse complement strand
AAAGAATTTAAGGCTTTTGCCATGCGCGGAAATGTAGTTGACATGGCAGTGGGTATCATCATTGGTGGCGCTTTTGGGAAAATAGTCAGTTCAATAGTTGCTGACGTAATCATGCCTCCAATCGGGCTTCTGCTTGGTGGGGTAAAATTCACCGATCTCAAAATTATCATGAAAGATGAGATTCTCGATGCCGCGGGAGTTGTTACAACTCAGGCAGTATCTATTAATTACGGAAACTTCATTCAAACAACAGTTGATTTTCTGATTATTGCTTTTGCCATTTTCATGATGATCAAAGCCATGAACTCAATGAAAAAGAAAGAAGAAGTTGTTGTGGTTGAAGCGCCTGCCCCACCTCCACCTACAAACGAAGAGGTTTTGCTGGCCGAAATAAGAGACCTGCTGAAGAAGAAATAAATTAGTACGTCAATGATTTTTCCTGAAAACTTAAAAAAAGGCGACCGCATCCGTATTATAGCTCCGGCCGGAAAAGTACAGAAAGACAAAGTACTTCCTGGCATTGAGCTATTGCAGGATGTCGGCTATGAAGTACTGCTAGGCAAACATGTTTTCGACCGAATTTTTCAGTATGCCGGCAACGACTTACACCGTGCAGCTGATTTGCAGGAAGCCATTGACGACACCCAAACAAAAGCCATTATTTGCGCACGGGGCGGCTACGGATCAGTTCGGATCATAGAAAAAATTGATTTCTCCCCTTTGCTGAAAAACCCGAAATGGCTGGTTGGGTTCAGCGATATAACTATTTTACATTCCATTTTGAATAAACTTGGATTGGCAAGTATCCATGGCGCCATGCCTGCGTTTTTTCTTGAAAATAAAAAACCAACCCGAAGTTTTTTAAGCCTGATGGATTTGCTTTCAACCGGAAAATCGCAAACCGAGACTGTTGCTAATTCGTTGAACCGCGCAGGTGTTTGTTCAGGAGAATTGGTTGGAGGAAATTTATCGTTGCTTTACAGCCTTCAGGGAACGCCCTGGCAGCTTGACACTTCAGGCAAAATTCTGATGATCGAAGATTTATCGGAATATCTTTACCACACCGACCGGATGATGCAAAACCTCCGGATGACAGGCCAATTGAAGCATTTGGCAGGACTGGTAGTTGGAGGTTTTACCGACATGAAAGACAATGAAAGCCCTTTTGGCAAATCGGCTTATGAAATTATACTGGAATCCGTTAAAGACTATCAATTCCCGGTTTGCTTCGACTTTCCGGTCGGGCATATTCCCAAAAACCTATCTCTGATGTTAGGCGCCAAATATTCTCTGGAAGTTAAATATAACAGCACTTTAACACGAATTCAGCCATGAGCAAAGCACAAGAACTCGGACGAAAAGGCGAAGAACTGGCCGTTGAACATCTACGCTCAAAAGGATATGAAATACTGGCGCTGAACTGGCATTCGCATCATCTGGAAATTGACATCATTGCAAAAGATGGCAACGAACTGGTTATTGTAGAAGTGAAAGCACGGGGAACCGATTCGTACGAGCATCCGACAGAAGCTGTTTCAAACAAAAAAATACGGTTTTTGGTAAATGCTGCTGAAGCTTACATTCAGGAAAACAATGTCAATCTTGATACCCGGTTTGATGTGGTTTCGATTGTTTTTTACGGAAGAAGTTTTGAAATAGAGCACTTTAAAGATGCTTTTTATCCACCTGTGAATTAATAAATCAGGTGTTTTTTAAGGATAGAAAGCAATGTTTCTATTTTGATAGGTTTGGTTATGAATTCATCGCAACCACTGTTTCGCGCTTCATCCTGAGCCGAATGCATCGCATAAGCCGTTTGTATAATGATTGGAATTTCAGGAATTATTTCTTTTATTTTTGCCGTAGCTTCAATTCCATTCATTCGTGGAAGCCGGATATCCATTAAAACCAGATCAATTTCAGTGTTTTCACTGATCATTTCAACGGCCTCGACACCATCGTTTACAAAAAAGAGATTTGCCCTGGTCTTCTTTAATGCTTTTTCAAAAAAGAACCGGCTAACTTCCTCGTCTTCAACAATCAGAATAGTTTTACCGATAAAATTATATTCCATATTTGCTAGTTCTTTCGTGAATATTTTAAAGCACAACAAAGCTATGAAAAAATCATTATGAAAAAACGGATTCAAAAATATTATGCCTACCATTTTCAAAATCAAAAAAAATCCCCTTTAGTGAAAATAATATTTCCGCACCAAAGGGGATTTTGAAATGGCTATTTAAAGCTTATTAAAATGAAGAATCGAGTGTTTGAATGGCAAATATTCCGTCCAGTTTTCCTTTCAAAATATTCGTTTCAAGCTTTACTTTAACTGTTTTTCCGGGAATCAGGTCAAAATAATTATCGCTAAAAAATCCTTCTTCATCGCCAATGGTCATATATAGGTTTTTTGCCAATTGATCGGTGTTCAAGGTAATTTCGAAACCGCCTTCAACTGCATTAATTTCATATTTCACCTTTGGCTGTGGAAGTAAAATATCTTTTATTGGTCTGAAAAATAGGGTATTATCAGAAATTATTTTTTCATTTTCAACCAGTTCGACCACAAGGAATTGTGTTCTGGGCTGAAGGTTCATCAGGAAATGAAATGTCCTTGTAGCAAAAAAGGTATTGCTCGAATTAGCGGGAACAGTCACCTCTTTTATTTCTTTCCTGATTTCATTTCCGGAGAAATCGAGTACTTTAATTACCAACTGTGCTTTAATTTCAGTTAGTTTGTCGTTAATAATGTCCACTTTCAGCGAGTCTTTATCCTGATAAGGTGAAACCAAAACTGGTTCAAAACCTTTCTTAACGAAATATTGCAAAGCTTTCCAACGCTGGTAATAGTCGGTCGAACTCCACGAAGCCACCGGCCAGCAATCATTAATCTGCCAGTACAAACTTCCCATACAATAAGGAGCAGCGCGGCGGTGTCCTTCAACGGCAAACTTGATTCCTTCGGCCTGCAATACGTGGTTTACATACAGGAACGATTCGAAGTTTTTCGGTTTTTTATAGTCCTGAAGCATGTAATATTCGATGGTTCCGTTTCCGATTGACGAACGCTGGTGCGACTTCATAACCTCCGAGAAAATGTCGTAATCTTCGGGAGCTG
>JAUYTA010000823.1 GCA_030695265.1 Bacteroidota bacterium | reverse complement strand
TATTTCAAACTAAAAAATTATGGTTTTGAAGACCTTGTTTTCGAAATAAACAAAGCCGCCGCCGAAATCAGCAGGAAAGCTGCGGGTTCCGATCGGTTTGTACTGGGTTCGGTAGGTCCCACCGGCAAACTGCTGATGATGGAAGAAGTCACCGAAGAAGAACTTTATGAGGCTTTTAAAGCGCAATCAATCGCCCTTGAAGCCGGAGGTGTGGATGCAATTGTGATTGAAACCATGACTGACCTTGAAGAAGCACGTATCGCGGTGAAGGCAGCCAAAGAAAATACCGGTTGCGAAGTTTTTTGCACCATGACTTTCGATAAAATTATTGGCGGCGAATACCGCACCATGATGGGAATTTCGCCCACCGAAATGACCGAAACACTGGCAGAAGCCGGTGCTGAAGTAATCGGTGCGAATTGCGGAAACGGAATCGCCGATATGATTGGCATAGTAAAAGAAATCAGGCAGGCGAATGCAACCATTCCGATTTTGATCCATGCCAATGCCGGAATGCCCCATTATTGCGACGGAGAAACTACTTTCCCCGAATCGCCTGATGATATGGCCGGAAATGTAAAAGAAATTGCCCAAGCCGGAGCCAACATTATTGGCGGTTGCTGCGGCACAACTCCCGGACATATTTACAAAGTTCGCGAAGTAGTGAAAAACTTGTAAAATGACTTCAATTCCGATGCAATTGGTTACAGGTTTTCTGGGAAGTGGCAAAACTACTTTCCTGAAAAATTATCTGGAAGAGTTTTCAGGAAACAGGAAAATTGGGATGATTCAGAACGAATTTTCGGAAGTGAATGTTGACAGCCATGAACTTCGGCAAGGAAATGCGGATTTTCAAATTCTTGAAGTCAATAATGGATCCGTTTTTTGCGTTTGTTTGCTGGGGAGTTTCATCGGTTCACTAGCCGCATTTATCGACCAGTATCAGCCCGATGAATTGATTCTGGAAGCCTCCGGAATGTCAGACCCGTTGAGCATCGGGCAAATATTACAGTCGCCGTTGCTGAAGAACAAAGTTTATCTCGACCATGTTTGGTGCCTGGTGGATGCCTTGAATTTCGAGAAAATAAGCAGCCTGCAAACACAGGTCAACCACCAGATCCGGATTGCCGATACCATCATCATAAACAAAACAGATTTAGCTATAAATAAGAATGATGCGGTTATTCACCGAATCAAATACCTGAACCCGTTTGCAACCGTCATCACCACCACTTTTGCCCGTATCGATTTCACCGGAAGGAAATCTGTAATGAAGGTTTTCCCTTCAGGAGAAAAGGCGGAGAACAGCCGTCCAGACCTTCAGTCGGTGGTTATAAAAAGCAATCGCACGATTTCTCCGGAAAAGCTCGATGAATTCCTGAAGCTTGTTCATTCTGGTTGTATCCGTAGCAAGGGTTACATCAACCTGACTTCAGGAGCGAAAGTATTTTTACAGGGAAGTTTTGACCGGTTCACACTTCAGGAAGTGGAGACATTTGCAGCCCCGACTGAATTCATCGTTATTGGTAATTTTTCTCATGGTCAAAACCATCAAAAACTATTCGAAAACCTTTGCACATCATGATCCATAAAGTTTCATATTCTTTTGGCGAACTTACTTTAGACATGAATTATCTGTCGGCCATGCTTGGGTTTCCCGATGGAGTTCTTCCTGAACCATTCGACCAGTATGTTGCCGAAGCAATTCAGGAAGCAGAATCGCTGTGTGATATCCGCGGAGCTTTTTGTTTTCCGCAAAAAAGTGAGTTTATCGCCGGCAATAGTTGTATTTCGTTGGATGGAATCACATTTGGAATAGGCAAAACAGTCGCCAAAGAATTGCGGAATTCCACTTCGGTCGCTTTGTTCATTTGTACGGCTAGTGACGGAATCAGCCTGCGTTCAAAGGAATTATTAACAGGTGAAAATCCTGTATTGGGCTATATTTTAGATACTTTGGGCTCAATGATTGTTGAAACTGCTACCGACCAGTTGCAGAAAGAGATCAGGCAAATAGCCCTTTCCCAAGATCTCTCAATTACCAATCGCTATAGTCCTGGTTATTGCAAATGGAGCGTTGCCGATCAGCACAAACTGTTTTCGTTTTTCCCTCCCAATTGCTGCGGAATCAGCCTTACCGACTCGGCTCTAATGTATCCGATTAAATCAGTCAGCGGAATGATTGGCCTCGGGAAAGAGGTGAAATACCGGGAATATACCTGCAATTTATGCAGTCAGGTTGAATGTTTCCACCGAAATCACACGATGAAAAACGGTTTGTAGCGCCATTGGAATCGTGCATTTATATTAATGTTATTTGCCTGTTCGTTATATTGAACATAAGTGGTAAGGAATAACTTATCTGTAAACGTTACATCGAGTTTGGTTCCTATAAGCCAAAACCGGGTACGGTCCCACGGTGCGGGCAACATCAGGTTATTGTAGCTGTAAATCAGTGAGATATACCCGTATGGCTGGATTCGGTAATTGAAATTTCCCTCAACGAACCACCGTTTACCATTGTAATAAGCACCATAACCCGAATGAATCAGGTATTTGAAAAGTTTACTGTTATCCGATGTGAAATTGAGTGCAAAATCATACCCCTTATATGAACTTCCGGCAGGCAGATAATACGCTCCACTTTTTGTAGGATCATAATCTTTTTGAAGGACAATATACCGTAAGTTGTTTTTAATATCGAGATGTGCCCGGTTTTTAAATTGAAAAATATAATTGGTACCTATTTGCCTATCCATTAACTCCCTGTTTCCGGGAGCATAATAATTGATAACTTCCGTTAAGAAACCATGGAATTCCAGTGGGCCATTTTTCGGAAAAAATTTTAAGGTCGCCCTTGGATTAAGCTTCAGAAAAT
>JAUYTA010000821.1 GCA_030695265.1 Bacteroidota bacterium | reverse complement strand
CAGGAATTTTTTATCCAGCCTGTTTAAATCACTTTCTTTTTCCTGAAAATCGAGTTGGTCTTTGTAATGCTCCCTGATTTTGGCACGCAACTCAAGCAGCTTTTTTACCCTAACCTGCAAGTGACGGCTGTTAAATGGTTTTGGAATGTACGAATCGGCCCCCTCTTCCAGTCCCTCCAGTTTATGCTCCAGCGCTGCCTTGGCTGTCAGCAGGATGATCGGAATATGGCAGGTTTTCATGTCTGTTTTCAGATGCCGTGTCAGTTCCAGTCCATCCATCACTGGCATCATTACATCGCTGATAATCAAATCGGGTTCTTCTTCCAATGCCCTGTCCAGGCCATCTTTACCGTTCTTTGCTTCAATTACCTGATACTGGCTCCCGAGGCTCATACGGATAAATTCCCTTACATCCGACACATCTTCGACCACCAGAATAACTGGTTTGTTTTTGCCTTCTTCAATGGTTGCGAAAGGTATTTCATCAGTAGCCAGGTCTCTGGTTAAAATCTGGTTGTCCAGGTTATGTTCATGAATTGTTTCGTCAATTACAATTTCATCCGGCAGCAGATGCTGGTTTCCCAATGGAAGATAGATGAAAAAGGAGGTTCCCTGTCCTTCAGTACTTTTCACGCTGATGCGACCCCGGTGCATTTCAACAAATTCCTTCGAAAGGTTCAACCCAAGCCCGGTTCCCTTTACTACATGTGATTTTCCGGCCTGATAAAACCGGTCAAATATCTTGTCCAAATGCTTTTCTGCCATGCCGATACCGGTATCCCTAATTTCGATCTGCACTTCTTCGGTATGAATTCCGGGTACCATTGGAATCACTTTATTTACCAAAATGGTAATTTTTCCGCCATCGGAAGTGAATTTAAACGCGTTGGAAAGAATGTTGAACAATACCTTGTCCATTTTATCGCGGTCGAACCAAACAGGCAACTGCTTTTCAGGAAAAACAATGGCTAATTCAATGTTTCGGCCCGATGCAAGTGAGGCAAAAGATTCTTTCGTTTCCTGCAAAAAGGCTATCAGATCAATTTCAGAAGCTGCCAGTTCCATCTTTTTATTTTCCAGTTTCCTGAAATCCATTAACTGGTTCACCAATCGCAATAACCGGATGGTGTTGCGGTGCATCAGCTTAAACTGGTTTTGCTGCCCGGCTGAAAATTGTTCCGATTCCATCAGGTTTTCCAGCGGGCCTTTTATTAAAGTTAACGGAGTACGGAACTCGTGTGAGATATTGGTGAAAAAACGAAGTTTCGCCTGCGTGGCTTCTTCCAGTTGCTGGCTGACTTCCACCAGTTTATCCCGCTGTTCAAGTATGGCAATGTTTTGTTTCTCAATCTCATGATTCTTCGCTTCCAGTTTATCATTGGCAATTTTCTTGTTAATGAAGGCCTTAAAAATTAAAATCACCAAATCTGCAATAAGAACCAGCAGTGAAATCAAAAATATCAGGATCAACCGTTGGGTTTGGTTTTTTGAAATTTGAAGATCAAGAATGGTCTTTTGTTTTTCAATTTTTTGATGGAGCAATTCAACCTGGCTGGTTTGAACTTTTAAAATCTGGGCATTGGTTGAATCAATTACCAGAGTTGGGAGAATATTCTCTTTTTCAAAGGC
>JAUYTA010000819.1 GCA_030695265.1 Bacteroidota bacterium | reverse complement strand
CAGAAAAATTTGAACCTTCTTTTTTTGAGTTGACAGTATCTATGGCTTTCGATTATTTCAGAACCATGCAGGTTGATATGGCCGTGATTGAAGTAGGTTTGGGCGGCAGGCTCGATTCTACCAATATTATAACTCCTGAAGTGGCGGTTATTACAAATATCAGTTTCGATCACATGGCATTGCTGGGCAACACATTGCAGCTAATTGCAGCAGAAAAAGGTGGGATAATTAAAAAAAACATACCGGTAGTAATTGGGGAATCGTCTTCTGAAACGAATGCAGTTTTTGAACAAATCGCCCGTAAAACGGAATCGCCACTCGCATTCGCCAGTCAACATTACGAATCAACCTATGGAATGATGACCATTGACGGAAAACAAAGTCTGAATATCAGAAGCAATGACAAAGTGGTTTATGCCGATCTGCAACTGGATTTGCTGGGCATTTATCAACGCCATAACGTTCCAACGGTTTTAAAAACAATTGACATCCTGAATGAAAAAGGATGGAATTTACCGGAATCAGTTATCAGGAAAGGATTGAGAAATACCATCCGAAATACAGGTTTGATGGGTCGTTGGCAGATAATCGGACACAATCCGCTCACTGTTTGCGATACCGGTCACAACCCGGCAGGCGTCAAATTGGTGATCGAACAAATCAATCAAACAGCCTGGGAGAAGCTGCACATCGTGATTGGCATGGTAAACGACAAGGATCAGAAGGAAGTTTTATCACTTTTACCGGCCAATGCAAACTATTATTTTACAAAAGCGGAAATACCCCGCGCAACTGAACCTGAAGAACTGGCAGCAAAAGCAAGCCTGTTTGGCCTGAAGGGAAATAGTTATCCGTCTGTTCGTCAGGCACTCGCCGAAGCCCTTGCCAATGCAGGTAAAAATGATTTGGTTTTTGTGGGTGGAAGCAATTTTGTGGTGGCTGAAGTTTTGTAGGATTTTTTAAATATTTTGTTTGCACATTTCAAAAATGGGTCTATCTTTGCAACGCTTTAAAAAACAAAGCGCGTTCACAAAAACAAAATCGGGCGATTAGCTCAGCTGGTTCAGAGCATCTGGTTTACACCCAGAGGGTCGGCGGTTCGAATCCGTCATCGCCCACTTAAATAAAGTCATCCAATCATTTGGATGGCTTTTTATGTTTTAAGGATGTTTTACACTTATCTATTATATTCCGAAAAACTTGATAAATATTACATTGGTTCCACCT
>JAUYTA010000429.1 GCA_030695265.1 Bacteroidota bacterium | reverse complement strand
CGACCACCAAAAAATGACCTGCACTTATTTTAATAGTACAGGAAACGAAATGCTGGTAGAGAAAATTCCGGGTTAAGGAATTGAAATTTAGATAAAAAGAAAGTCCTGCAGAAGCCAGGACTTTCTTTTTGAACGGACAATCATAATACGTTATTAACCTCTCATTCTAAAAATACAGGTTCTTCATGATAAAAACCGTAATGTTTTGACTAAAATTGCAACCAACTGAGACAACCTTAAAAACAATGACGTGAAGAATCCAATCATTTTGGCAATACTGGCCGTAATATTTTCAGGAGTGACGACTGCTACCGCTCAGTCGCAATGGCGTGGACCGAACCGCGACGGTATTTATTCCGAAACCAATTTGCTGAAGCAGTGGCCTGCTGAAGGTCCTGAAATGCTTTGGTCGTTCGAAAACCTGGGGACAGGGCAGGGGAGTGTGGTTGTGGCAAACGAAAAAGTGTTTGTTACCGGAATTCCTGATACACTGAATTCGGAAGGGTATCTTTTTGCATTCGATACAAATGGAAAACAGCTCTGGAAAAAGAATTACGGTAAAGACTGGACAGGAATTTTCCCCGGAGCCCGCTCAACTCCAACGGTTGCCGGTGATTTGATTTATGTGGAAAGTGGCAACGGGGCAGTTTTTTGCCTGAATGCCGAAACTGGCGAAACGGTTTGGAGCATCGATTTCTTTAAAGATTTACAGGCAGATTCGGTTCAGTTTGGTTTTTCAGAATCTATATTGATTGATGGAGACAAATTGTATTGCACTCCCGGAGGAAAAGAAAATAACATGGTTGCCCTGAACCGCTTCACCGGAGAAAAAATCTGGACGAGCCCGGCTTTTCAGGAGAAAGCCACCTACAGTTCACCAATTGTATTCAGCCACAACGGACAGCGATTGCTGGTAAATCTGACTTCAACGTCAATCATAGGCCTGGATGCTAATAACGGCGAAATGTACTGGCGGGTGAACCAGTTTCAGGACAATAAAATACATGCCAACACGCCCGTTTATTCCGATGGACACCTGATTGTTTCGAGTGCATCGCGCAGAGACAGTTCGGGTCTGGTTTCGCTGAAACTTTCGCCCGATGGAAAGAATGCCGAAATTGCATGGCGCAACAAGGAATTCATTAATCTTCAAAGCGGTTTTATCCTGAATGATGGCCATGTTTACGGATCGGCACACATTCAGCCCAAATGGTTTTGCATCGATGCCAAAACCGGTCAAACCAAATACATTGCCAAAGAATTGGGCGGTGGCCCTGTTGTTTATGCCGACGGAATGTTCTATTGTTATGCTGAAAAAGATGGCGAAATGGCTTTGGCAGAAGGCACTCCTGAACAATTCCGCATCATCAGTAAATTTAAGGTACCGCTTGGAACCGCGCAGCACTGGGCGCATCCGGTAATTGCCGGCGGAAAATTGTTCATCAGGCACAACAATGCGCTGATGGTTTACAACATCAGGAATTAACAGGAAAAAGTATTGATAAATATACCAAAAGATGAATTTTAACCGACGCAATTTTATCCGGACAACCGGATTAACAGCCATTGCCGGTATTACCGGAATTGAAACAGTTTTTGCCGCTATGAAAAAAAAATCAACCAAAAAATCAGGAAAAGGACTGGTTTTGCGCTTTGTGCAATATGATTTGATGCTGAACCATACTTTTACGATTGCAAACAGCTCGCGAAACAGTACTCCTGATATGCTTACGTCCCTCGAATTCGATGGCATAACCGGTTATGGTGAAGCTTCGATGCCGCCTTATTTGGGCGAAAGTGTTGAAACGGCCACCAAATTCTTTTCATCGCTTGATTTGGGACAGTTCAAAGATCCGTTTCAGATGGACGATATTCTCACCTATGTGGACTCGGTGATGCCGGAAAACTGCGCTGCCAAAGCTGCGGTGGATATCGCTTTGCACGATTTGGTCGGCAAAATAATGGGTCAGCCGTGGTATAAAATATGGGGCTTCGATCCGGCTGATACTCCAAATACTTCGTTTACAATTGGGATTGACACGATGGAAATGGTCAGGCAAAAAACCCTTGAAGCGATTCCCTACAAAATACTGAAAGTAAAGCTTGGTCAGAAAACAGATCGCGAAATGATCGAAACCATCCGTACGGTGACCAATGTGCCGCTTTGTGTGGATGTGAATCAGGGTTGGACCGACAGACAAATGGCGCTTGACATGATTCACTGGCTAAAAGAAAAAGGCGTGGTTTTCGTGGAGCAGCCTATGCCAAAAACTGCGATTGACGACATGGCCTGGCTGACAGAACACAGCTCCCTGCCAACAATTGCAGATGAATCGCTGCAGCGACTTCCTGATGTGATGAAAGCCAAAGGGGTGTATTCCGGAATAAACATTAAACTGATGAAATGCACCGGAATGCGCGAAGCGCATCAAATGCTGACATTGGCCGAATCGCTTGGAATGAAAGTGATGATCGGCTGTATGACCGAAACTTCGTGTGCTGTTTCGGCGGCGGCGCAGTTGTCGCCAAAATGCGAATGGGCCGATTTGGATGGCAACCTGCTGATTTCGAACGATCCTTATTCAGGCGTTCAGGTGGTTGGCGGTAAAGTGATTCTGATTGACCAGCCGGGTATTGGGATTGATGCAATAAAGAAGGTATTTGAAGATTAAGGTAAATAAGGTTAAGGTTTCGGGGCTGATCTAAGTTGCTAAGGTTCAATGGATCTATAACGTTTTATGTGATTAAAATGAAGAGAGCATTTTCAGGTGCAGAGCACCGTTGATATTTGTAGCATATATGATGCAATACACACAAAAGGTGCGGAGCACCGAAATAGGCAAGTATTGCGGTGCGCTGCACCTTACCTCCTTTTATCTGCTTTTTTACTAAAATATTTTGCGGCTCTGCCGCTTTCTGATAGCTTACGATCTGACGGCAACGGATTTTATTTTAGAAATTAATTTAATTGATATTGCGCTTCAATCTCCCAAATTTTTAATTTGAATTGCCATGAGCTTTCCCAAAGTTTTTTTGAGTTTAAAATAAACTTTGGGAAAGCTTTACCATTCATGCTTCAAATTAGCCCTTTCGTCACGATAATCGTACAGTTCATGAAATATCCTGGCAAAACACAAAAATGATCATAAAAACCAACTACAATTTATTGTATACAATAATGAATTGCATACATTTGGATAACCTACAAAACCAATCTGACGAATGAATACCCATCCA
>JAUYTA010000428.1 GCA_030695265.1 Bacteroidota bacterium | reverse complement strand
TGGATGGTTTATAACAGGGCTTGCCGCTTTTTCAGTTACTTTTTTACTATCACTATTTTTGGGATGGGCTCAGCTTATCGGAGTAATTTGTCTGGTTGGTTTTGTTGCATTCTCCTTTTACAGATCGAATATAATTCATCAAAAACGTGAAGGTGTTCTGCTCGACACCGCTGAAGAAGTGGAAGAAACCCGCTCTGTTGCAACCCATTTTGAAAAATGCAATAACGCAATCAGAAAAACGCTGAACACTGTAACGGAATTGTACAGCGAAACAATTGAGCATCTGATTAAGGAAGACCACAAGGAATTAAAGAAACAACTGAAGACTTCGACCCAGTTGGAGGAAAAGCTTCTTAACAAACGAAATAAATTGTACCAGGCTATTCCTACGTTGCCTGTTACAGAATCCGTCGAAGCTACCCATTATTATATTTTAACGCTCGACTACCTGAAGGAACTTGCCCATTGTGCTACTTTTATGGTCGAACCTGTTTACAATCACGTTGACAATAACCACAAACCACTTATTGAATCACAGGTGGAAGAATTGACAAAAATGGCGGAAGCCTTTGATAAATTCATGAAATTGGTATTGAGCTCATTGGAGGATAACAGTCAGGAAAGACTGGTTACAATAAATGAAGAACAGGCCAAAATCCTTAATATGATCAAAGAATCACGCAAGAACCTGATTAAAACAATCAAAAGAAAAGAGGTCGGAACGAAGACGAGCATGTTGGTTTTGAGCATATTGAATGAAACCAGGAACATTCTGATTTATACTGTTAATATGATGAGAATTCAGAATGACTTTACTGTTACCGTAAAAGACGAGAAATAAAAAAAATCTCATTATTGCAATGATAGAAAATATTGTCATCATCGGAGCCGGAAACCTTGCCACTCAACTGGCTTTGGTCTTTTTTGAAAAAGGGATTCATATAAAACAGGTCTTTAGCCGCAAAATTGAATCGGCAAAAGAACTTGCAGAAAAAGTGAATGCCGGTTTTATAAATGATTTGTCACAATTACTTCCTGATGCAGATTTATATATAATTGCAGTAAAAGATTCGGCAATTCAGGAAGTATTGGAAAACCTGAACCTGAGCGAAGATTCTCTGATTGTACACACTGCGGGAAGTGTCCCGATGAGCATTCTGGAAGGATTCTCGAACAATTACGGTGTGTTTTATCCATTGCAAACTTTCTCGAAAAACCGGAAAGTCGATTTCTCGGGTATTCCGGTTTGTATAGAATCCAATCATCCTTCCAACTTCCTGAAACTGGAAAAATTGGGTGAAAGACTTTCAGGTTCGGTTAACCAGATCAATTCTGAATAACGAAAAACCTTGCATCTGGCTGCTGTTTTTGTCAACAACTTTGTAAATCATTTTTATACAATTGGCGCGGATATTCTTCATGATAAAAAGCTTGATTTTGATCTTTTAAAGCCGCTTATACATGAAACTGCCGAAAAAATACAAACATTAAATCCGTTTGATGCGCAGACCGGGCCGGCAAAACGAAATGACAAAGCGATCATAAATGCCCAATTAAAGATGCTTCACGACAAACCTGAGTTTCAAAAAATATATAGTTTTGTGACCGAAAGCATTTTTCAGCTTCAGCAAAAACATGATCATGGCCTTCTTTAAAGAACGATTAAAAAATATCAAAGCATTTATTTTCGACGTTGACGGCGTACTTTCGATGGACACTTCACCACTAGACGAAAATGGCGATCCGGTTCGAACCGCCAATATCAAGGACGGATTTGCCATTCGCTTCGCGCTTCAGAACGGTTTTCAGGTTGCCATTATCACCGGGGCAAATACGCAACGCGTAAAACTTAGGTACAAAAAATTGGGTGTCGGACACATTTACCTTAATTCATTCAACAAAATCGAATGTCTGGATGAAATCCTTCTAAAAACAGGCTTGCAAAAAGAAGATATTCTATACATGGGCGACGATCTGGTCGATTTCCAGATCATGAAAGAAATTGGAATCCCGACCTGCCCACTGGATGCAGTTCCTGAAATTAAAGCCATTTCACTGTATATTTCAGATAAAAAAGGAGGAGAAGGTTGCGTTCGCGATGTGATTGAACAAGTGATGCGCTCTCAGGGAAAATGGTTCGGCCAGGAAATCAAAGGCATAAAAGCGGATTGAAAGCCTCATCCCCAACCCTTCTCCT
>JAUYTA010000427.1 GCA_030695265.1 Bacteroidota bacterium | reverse complement strand
CAAGAGCAAAGTGTCTGCAGTAACTGATTTGTCGGTAAAAATCGAATCCTTAATGATGCCCAACTCGAATGGAATTGGAATATTCCGGTTTTCGAGTTCTTTTTTTAATACCTCATTCACACGTTCTATCGGAACATCTTCTTCCCAGGTTGAAATTTCCCGAACAGCTTTATCGGCAAGCCGCTTCATTTGACGCGTTTTAAATTCCATGCGTTGTTTCAGCTTCCCTGCCGAGTCGGTCCAGGTTTGGAATTGCCCAACCAAAGAATCGAACTTGTTAATTCCATGCGCATAAACCGATCCCAGCTTTTGGATAATGCTGTCAGAATTGATAACAACGATATTTTCTATTTCTGAATTTAAACTATCACCCTTCGTTGAAATCTGGTACTGAAATCCATTCCTGTTTTTGCCGGCTTTTACGATCATTTCAATCTGTTTTGCCGATGGTCTTTTCGGAATTATAATCCGCCCTGGCACCCTGTTTAAAATATTTGGCGGAACAGGAGGAAGTGGTGCGATTCCGCGGAAGTGCATAGAATCGCTAAAAGCAAAATGATTGATCATCCGGAAGTCCTGCATGGTTTCGAGCCGGTTGATGGCGCTGGTAAGGGCTTCGTTCACGCTGCGGTCGAACAGTTCATTTTTGACACGGATGGCATTGTTCATCCATACCAATTGTATGATGATGATTCCGATAATCGAAATACCCATCAGTGCAATCAATCCGGTGATAATTTTTTTATTCATAGTCCAAAGATAATCATTAAAAACAGCGTTCACAGGACTTTAACTTTTTGTTAACGGATTTTAACCTGTCATTAACTCATTGTTTGACAGAAGCAAACGTATCTTTGTTTCAGAAATTATTTCACTAAAATTATACAATCATGAAAAACACATTTGCATTATTAGGATTGGGATTGGCATCATTTTTACTTTCATTGCCTTCCTTTGCTCAAATGCCAAAAGAATCAAAAGAAACACGGCACATTAAAATGACGAAAATCGAAAATGGCAA
>JAUYTA010000411.1 GCA_030695265.1 Bacteroidota bacterium | reverse complement strand
GAGGTAATTTTAATCTAATTGGCCGATTCAAACTGTTTCAAAAACCGCACATCGTTTTCGAAGAAATGGCGAATGTCTTTGATACCGTATTTCAGCATAGTAATGCGTTCGATGCCCATTCCAAAGGCAAAACCGGTGTATTTTTTACTGTCGATGTTACAGGCTTCCAAAACATTTGGGTCAACCATTCCGCAGCCCAGAATTTCGAGCCAGCCGGTGTATTTACACACGTTGCAGCCCTCGCCGCCGCAGATAGAGCAGCTTACATCCATTTCGGCCGATGGTTCGGTAAACGGGAAATAAGAGGGGCGCAAACGGATTTGCGATTTCTCGCCAAAAAGCTCACGGGCAAAATACAGCAGAGTTTGCTTCAGGTCGGCAAACGAAACATTTTCGTCCACATACAAACCTTCAATCTGGTGAAAAATGCAATGCGAACGGGCCGAAATGGCTTCATTTCTGAAAACACGTCCGGGGAAAATAGCACGGATTGGCGGCTGGGTTTTTTCCATCACACGTATTTGTACGCTGGAAGTATGTGTACGGAGCAACACATCGGGATCTTTTTCAATGAAAAAAGTATCCTGCATATCGCGGGCCGGGTGTTCAGGCGGGAAATTCAGCGCCGAAAATACATGCCAGTCGTCTTCAATTTCGGGACCTTCAGCAATGGTAAAACCAAGTCGGGTAAAAATGTCGATCATCTCGTTTTTAACGATCGACAACGGATGGCGGCTTCCAAGTTTCATTGGATCGCCGGGCATGGTCAGGTCGATGCCGGAAGCGCCCTGATCAGCAGCTTCAAAATCGTCTTTCAGTTCGTTGATTTTGTTGACAGCAAACTCTTTCAAATCGTTGATCGCCTGTCCAACTTCTTTTTTTATCTCAGCCGGAACATCTTTAAATTCGTTAAAAAGCTGTCCAACAAGGCCTTTTTTACTGATATATTTAATTCTTAATTCTTCAACTTCTTCTTTTGCCGATACCGAAGCTTGTTCAATTTCAGCCTTTAATTGTTTGATTTTTTCTAACATTTGATTGATGCTATTGAATTTGAGCGGCAAAGATAACGATTCAAAAATATTTATTCCAGAATCCTGATTTTTTTGACCCGAATGTCTTTTTTAGGCCTGAAGTCGCTCGAAACTTCGAGGTTCGAAATCTGGTCGGCGATCTCCATTCCTTCCGCCACTTCGCCAAAAATGGTATAAGTTCCGTCTAAATGAGGCGCTCCGCCTATGGTTTTATAAACATTCCGCTGCTCTTCAGTAAATGTATGATTGTTTTCTTTTTCGAGTTCATCGAGCTCAATATCATTGTAAATACGGCCGGTAACAATGTAGAATTGTGAGCCGTCAGAACGTTTCCGCATGTTTTCACTTTCAGGCTTTCGTGGCGAACCAATTGTTCCGCGCTTGTGGTACATTCCCGGAACGATGTGTGCAGGTAAAGTATAACCGGGACCTTTCCAGCCAACAACATCGTCAGCCGTGGCATACCGGGTAT
>JAUYTA010000395.1 GCA_030695265.1 Bacteroidota bacterium | reverse complement strand
TGCTCGGCGACTACCGGAACCTCAGCAAAATGCTTGGCATGGAACTGGATTTCCAGACGGTTAATGCCATTATTTCCAACAATGTTTTTTCATTGGGTGACGACAATCGCGACTATGAAACCTCCATTGATTCGGGAATGTATGTGCTACAATCGGTAAAAACCATGAATGCAATTAAGTCCAATCAGAAGATGCGGGAACCTGCCCGGCAGTCAAAAAACCTGACCGGTAAAACGACAGTCAAACAAAGCTTGTACATTGATCCGTTGACATATAAACTTCGGAAAATCAGGTTGGATGATGCCGTAAACTCACGGTTTTTGAAGGTCGAATTTTCTGATTTTGTAAATGTTGAAAAACAACTGTATCCCGGCGATATATTTCTTCATTTTCTTAGTCCTGAAAACAATATGCAAATGAGCCTTAAACTGAGCAATTTTTCGACGGAGAAAGAGAAAGAAGTTCGTTTTAAAGTACCTGAAAAATTTACCCAAACCGGTCATGAATAAAGTTGGCAAATTCTTCCTGTTAATCTTGTTGGTTGTTCTGTCTGTTACGTCATACGGGCAGTCGCTCGACGAATTGCGCAAAAAAAAGGAGAAAACAAACGAGGAAATCAAATATACCAACCGTTTGCTGGAAGAAGCCAAAAAGAATGAAAAGCAAACGCTGAACAAGTATAAAATCCTGAACAAACAGATTGAATTGCGTACCAGTCTTATCACCGGAATTAATTCGGAAGTGGGTGTTTTGGCGGATTTTATCGACCAGAATGCATGGCTGGTAAGTTCACTGAATACCGATTTGGAAGAACTGAAAAGGGAATATGCCGGCATGATTTTATTTGCCCAGAGAAATCAGACCAATTACAGCAAGGTACTTTTTTTACTTTCTGCCGATAGCTTTAACCAGGCCTACAAACGCTTGATGTATTTACGGCAATACGCTGATTACCGAAAGAAACAGGCCGAATTGATTCAATGGCTTCGGGACCTTGTTCAGGTAAAAGTTAAAAACCTGGAACGTCAGCGTTCCGAGAAGGAAACTCTCCTGCAAAGTAAAAAAAGGGAAGCCGACCAGCTAAACAAGGAGAAAAAACAACAGGGACAAAACCTTACAAAACTTCAGCAGCAACAAAAAGATTTTCAAAAGAAACTGCGCGAACAACAACGGATTGAAGCCCAGCTTATCAATGAAATTCTGAATATAATTGAAGAAGAAATAAAAAAGGCACAGAAAAAAGCCAAAGAAGAAGGGAAAACCACCACGGGCTATGAAATGACGCCGGAACAAAAACTGGTTTCAGGGCAGTTTGAACAGAACAAACGGAGAATTCCGTGGCCGGTTGAAAGGGGAGTGATTACCGACCGCTTTGGGGTTCATGAACACCCGGTGCTGAAAAATATTCAGGTTCGAAACAATGGAATTGATATTTCTACCGCTCAGGGTTCCGCTGCACGTTCGGTATTTTCCGGTGAGGTGAGCCGCGTATTCATGGTTTCCGGCGG
>JAUYTA010000384.1 GCA_030695265.1 Bacteroidota bacterium | reverse complement strand
GAACTATGGAGTCGTATGAGAAAATAATTGAAAGAGATAGTGAACTCGGGAAATGGTTTGTTGAAATAAAACCGGAAAAATGTAAAAAATTAATCATGCCTCAATTGTGGTAAAAATGGAATTATTATTTTCAAATCCCCTAATGAGGAAATTGGGTTTATTGAGGGAATGATAAAGGTGATGGGGTGATAAGAAAGAATTTGGCTAAAGCCAATAAATGACATTGAATTTTATTATCCTCCAGCTAAAGCAGGAGGCAATTCATACAAAGAACAGCTAAAGCAGGAGGCAATTCTTAAATAAGATTGGCCTTTAGCAATTCAAAACTAAAGCAGGAGGCAATTCATGAATAGGATTGGGCTTTAGCCCATTCAAAACAATAAATAATAAACCAATTGGCTTTAGCCAAATAATTATAAGATTATGCCATTTATTAAAGTTTATATTCATTTTGTATGGTCAACCAAAAACAGGTATCCATACCTTTCATCGCCCGAATTACGCAAAACCATGTGGAAACATATTCGGGAAAATGCGAAAAAGAAAGGAATATTTATCGATTTCATTAATGGTTATCAGGAGCATTGTCATTGTTTGGTTTCGTTAGGCGACGACCAAACCATGAGGCAAATCATGCAACTGATTAAAGGTGAATCATCGCACTGGATCAACAAAGAACAGCTTTTGCCTGAAAAGTTTGAATGGCAGGATGAATATTTTGCTGTTTCAGTCTCCGAATCACTGGTTGATAAAGTGAGAAATTATATCAAGAATCAAGAAAATCACCACACTCATAAAACATGGGAAGAAGAATATAATGAGTTGATTGAAAAATATGGATTTCAGAAATTTAATGATTAAAATATTTGGCTAAAGCCTCTAAATTGATTTTTTATCCTCATCCTCCAGCTAAAGCAGGAGGCAATTCAGCAGGAGGCAATTGATATTCTCTCTTTGAAAGAAGTATGGAGTTTATGAATAGAATTGAGCTTTAGCCCTTTATGAATAATTGACAGCATGAAAAATTATTGAGGGCTTCACTCCAAGTGAAACCCTCAATAGAACACCTACTTCGCCATTTTCCATACTTCGCTTCCGGCCAGCAGGAAACAACCCAAACCATAATCTTCAAAATCGGGCATGCTGGTGTAGGTTACCGGTTGTCCGTCTGAAGGTTGTTTGCCGGTTCCCTGAGTAAATCCCAGGAAGCCATTTGGATGAACAGATTCATTGGCCATCGCATTCCAGCCTTTGGTAATCGCGGGCATGTATTTTTTAGCGCTTAGCATTCCGTTGTTCACACCCCAGGCCATTCCGTAAACGAAAAGAGCAGTTCCGGTCGTCTCTTTTCCGCCGAAATTATTTGGGTCGTGCAGGCTAACATTCCAGAAACCATCTTCGCGCTGAATTGGCAACAACGCTTTCATCATTGCCAGATAAGTCTTTTTGTATTCCTTATAGTGCGGATCGTTGGGCGTAATGTCCATCACCCGAACCAAAGCGGCCACCACCCAGCCATTTCCGCGAGACCAGTAGCAATCTTCCCCGTTGGGCTCTTTGTACGGAGGCAAAAAATCCTTGTCGCGCCACCACAGTTTGTCTTTTTTGTTGTACAAACCTTGCGTGACTTTGCAGTCCATATACATTTCGTACATACGCTCCGAATACTTTTTGTCGCCCGTAATTTTGTGCAATTGGGCAAACACCGGCATGGCCATTTGCAACGCGTCAATCCAGTCCCAGTCATCGATTTTATCGGTTGCCAGCATCAAATCAACCGAAGCCTGAATGTCTTTAATCCGCTCCGGTTTTTTGTCGATTTCGTACAAATCGATGTACGTTTGGCCACAGCACTGGTTGTCGGCATTGCGGGTTTTGATGCCGTCGCGCAGTCCCCATTTGTGCGCCTCGCCCCACGAAACGCCATAATCGTAATACGCTTTATCCGGGTTCAGACCGTACAAAGCCATCAGTCCTTCGTAATAAACGGCGCGTGTCCAGATGTTGCTTGGGCGTTCGCGGTTGGTGATGATACTTTTCCCGGTGTCGGGCCATTTCTGCATAAAATAGGCGTTGGTCAGCACCATTTTGTCCATCACTTCCTTTTTCGCCGGAAGTTGCTGTGCGCTGGCATTTCCGATAATCAGTATTAATGCCATGAAAAGAATTGTAATTCGTGTTGTTTTCATTGTATTTAAAGTTTGAGATTGAATTTATATTAACGGCATGGGGCAGAGAGCAGAGGGCGTGGAGAAAACAGGCAATCCTGAAAGGAACCATGCTCCATGCCCCATGCCCCATGCCCCATGCCCCATGCTCCATGCTCTGCGCTACTTGTACAGCATCAGTGCGCTGTCGTTAATTTCCAGTTTGTGTGTTTTTACCAGTTGAATCATTTCAGCTCCTGCCAGCAAAACCGGACCGTAGCCGTGAGCCGCATACACATTGATCGGGCGATAGTAATAAAAAGCCGGATCGAAACCCATGCCGGTTCCCACGCAAGTGCCTTCCACCTGGCCTTTTTCGTTCACCTGGGTTGCCAAGGCATTCCAGGCCAGACAAACCATTGGGCCATACACGGCGGCATCTACGTAACCGCGATTGATTGCACGTGCAATGGAATAGGTATAAATGGCAGTTGCCGACGTTTCGAGGTACGAATCGTTGCGATCAATCAACTGGTGCCAAAAGCCTTTGCCCGACTGGTAATTGGCCAGTCCGCGAATATGTTTGCGCAGTAAATCCAGCACTTTTGCGCGGCCTTCGTAGTTCGCCGGAAGCACTTCGAGCAGTTCAACCATCGTCATCACCGCCCAGCCATTGGCGCGTGCCCAGTGAAACTGCGGATGTTCGTTCATTCCCATCACCCAACCGTGCATAAACAGCCCGTTATCGTGATTGAACATGCGATCGGCGA
>JAUYTA010000367.1 GCA_030695265.1 Bacteroidota bacterium | reverse complement strand
AAAGATCTGGAAGAATTAAAAATTTTATCCGAAGAAGTTGCAGACAGTCAGGTTAATTCATCGCTGATCATCGATCTTGCTGTAAACAAAGCCCGGTTGCTCATTCAGGAAATTGAATTGCTGCGCGAAATAGCTGTAAATTCGGTTTCATTGCAGAAGGAAACTGATGAAGATGAGGACGACATTGGTTTTGACGACGAAGGAGATGAAGTTTCGGATATAAGTTTTCCAGATCCTGAACTTGAAATCCTGCATTTTGAAGAAGGTGAATTTCCTGTAGCAGAAGAAGAACCGGAAGAAGAGGATGAAGATTTTGACGAAGAAGATCAGGAAGAGGTAGAACCGGAAATTAAAGAAGACGAAGATCTGAGCAAAGAAGAGGAACCGGAAGACGCTGAAGAAGAATTGGAAGAAGATGATTTAACTGAAACGGAAGAGGAAGAATTCGTGGAAGAGGAAGATGGTGATGAAGATGCTGAACCTGAATTAGAGGAAGAAGAAGATGAGCCATTGCAAAAACAGAACATTCAGGTGACCGAATTGGGCAATAGTCCGCAGCCGGGGATTCGCGAAATTCACATCGACGAATTTGATGACGACGATCTTGAACCCATTCATTTTGAGCCAGTACAGGCACCATCAGTGAAACCACCAATGCGCGAAATTCCAAAACCTGAAAATTCTGCTGTTGGGCAGAACATCCGGAAAGAACGTTCACTCAACGATTCGATGGGAGAAACCAAACAGGAATCGAAACTGAGCAACAGCCCGATCACAAGTTTGCGGGCCGCCATTGGATTAAATGACCGCTTTCTGTTTATCCGTGAAATCTTCAATAACAATTCAGAAAAATACAATGCAGTAATCGAACATCTTGATAAAATGGAACAAATTCAGGAGGCTGTTGAATACCTGAAAGCAAATCTCTCCATGGAAAAGAATGAAACCACCATGAAATTCGTTGATCTGCTGAAACGCCGTTTTAGTAGATGATAAGTATTTACTATTCAATAATTTACCATTTACTATTTTTTAATCTACAGATTACAAAACAAATAATGAGACATTAATTTTGCCCTAATTCATTACCTACGGTTCATTCAATTGTAAATCGAAAATTGTAAAATTGTAAATATTTTTATGGGTAAATTATTTTTGGTACCTACACCAATCGGCAATCTGGAAGACATGACCTTCCGCGGAATCCGTATCCTTAAAGAAGTTGATTTGATTTTGGCTGAAGACACACGCACTTCAGCCAAACTATTGAATCACTATGAAATAAAGAATAAATTGGTTTCGCACCACAAGTTCAACGAGCACAAAACGGTTGAAATGATTGCCGCACAAATTGAAAACGGCAAAAATGTAGCCTTGATTTCGGATGCCGGAACACCGGGAATAAGCGACCCGGGATTTTTACTTGTGAAAACCTGTCTCGATAAAGAAATTGAAGTTGAATGCCTGCCGGGCGCAACTGCCCTGATTCCGGCGTTGGTAAATTCAGGATTTCCAACCGACCGATTCACCTTCGAGGGATTTCTTCCGCAGAAAAAAGGGCGGCACAAAAAAATCAAGGAACTGCTTACCGAAACCAGAACAATGATTTTTTACGAATCGCCCTACCGCCTGATAAAAACCCTGGAGCAATTTGCAGAGTTCCTT
>JAUYTA010000346.1 GCA_030695265.1 Bacteroidota bacterium | reverse complement strand
CGGCAAAAACGCCAATAGGAATGGCTTCCGGAAGTTTCGGGCCAACCACTGCCGGCCGCATGGATCCGTATGTTGACTTCTTTATGAGCCTTGGCGGATCTAAAATTATGGTGGCCAAAGGAAACCGCACCCAGCAGGTAACCTATGCCTGTAAAAAACATGGTGGATTTTACCTCGGTTCAATTGGCGGACCAGCAGCAATCCTTGCCAAACAAAGCATCAAATCAAGTGAAGTAATCGATATGGCTGAATTGGGCATGGAAGCAATCCGCAAAATCCGTGTTGAAAATTTCCCGGCCTTCATCATTGTTGACGACAAAGGAAACGACTTCTTTAAACAGTTGTAGTGGAAGTAGGAAGTCCGGAGACAGAAGAATGGAGTTTGACTTCGGACAATTTATAGTGAGCGGGTGACTTGAAGTCACCCGCTCACTTGCTTATTTATGTCAGTTGAACACAAAGTGATACTGTCTGTTATTGATGCAGCTAAAAAGTAGAATAAAATTATCAGGATGATTGAAGTTGAAAAGAAAAAAATTACCCGCGAAGGCCTTCGCAATGCATTCAAATTATTTAGGTACATCAAACCGTTTCAGGGTGAATATTACGTTGGAATGTTTTTCCTTCTAGGATCGAGTCTTGCCAGTCTAGCTTTCCCTAAATTGTTGGGAGAATTGGTTAATTCAGGAAATAAAGTTGCAACTGCATACACTGTGAATGAAATAGCGCTGATGTTGGTTGTTGTTTTGTTGGTACAATCGGTATTCTCGTATTTCAGGATTGTCTTATTTGTGAACGTGACAGAAAAAACACTTGCATTTTTGCGCCAGGATACTTACAGCCATCTCATAAAACTACCATTAAAATTCTTTGATCAGCGAAGGGTGGGAGAATTGAACAGCCGCATTTCCGCTGATATTATCCTGCTTCAGGAAACACTGACAACCACACTGGCCGAATTCATCCGGCAAATTATCATCATTATTGGCGGTATTGTTTTACTGACCATTACCTCGCCGAAACTGACCTTGTTTATGCTGGCAGTTTTGCCCGGAATCATGATCCTTGCCCGTGTATTTGGTAAGTTTATCCGAAAATTCTCCAAACAGGTTCAAAGTCAGGTGGCCGAATCCAATACCATTGTGGAAGAAACTCTGCAAGGCATTCAAAGTGTAAAATCATACACCAACGAATATTTCGAAATTGCCCGGTACCGCAAGAAAACAGAAGAAATTGCTGAAGTCGGGATTAAAAGTGGCAAATACAAAGGTGCATTTTCCGCATTTATCGTTTTTGGTTTGTTTGGCGCTTTGGTAGCTGTTATCTGGAAAGGGTCAGCCATGCTTGCCACCGGTGAATTGGTAGCCGGCGATTTGTTTTCGTTTGTAATTTATTCAGCTTTTGTTGGCGGAACCATTGGCGGTTTGGCCTCCGTTTATACCAGTATTCAAAAATTTATAGGCGCTACGGAAGATTTGTTTGCTATTTTTAATGAACAGGAAGAAGATCTTAAGGAAATCACAGTACTGGATTCAAAAGACGAATTGCATGGACAGATCAGCTTCAGGAACCTGACGTTTGCATATCCTTCGAGACCCGATGAAAATGTACTTCGAAATATTAATGTTGACATTTCGGCCAACCAGATGGTTGCACTTGTTGGAGCCAGTGGCGCTGGAAAATCGACCATTGCAACACTGCTGCTTCGGCTGCACGATGCTACTTCAGGCGGAATTCTGTTCGACGGAAAAGACAGCCGCGAATTTTCCTTGTCTGCCCTGCGCAGTCAGATTGCCCTTGTTCCTCAGGATATTTTACTGTTTGGAGGCACTATCCGCGAAAATATTGCTTATGGGAAACAAGGTGCGACCGATGCAGAAATTACCGAAGCTGCTCAAAAAGCAAATGCCATGGAATTCATCAGTCGTTTTCCTGAAAAGTTGGAAACCATTGTGGGAGAGCGCGGCACGCAACTTTCCGGAGGTCAGCGTCAGCGGATTGCAATTGCCCGTGCAGTGCTTAAAAATCCCAAAATACTGATTCTTGATGAAGCCACATCATCGCTCGATTCCGAATCGGAACGACTGGTGCAGGACGCCCTCGAAAAATTAATGCAGGGCCGTACTTCTGTTGTAATTGCACATCGCTTTTCGACCATCCGCAAAGCCGATCAGATTTTGGTACTCGAACATGGACAGTTAATTGAAAAGGGAACACACGAAGAATTAACGCAACTTGAAAACGGAATTTACCGTAATTTGAGCGAGTTGCAATTTAATCTGAACTAGAATGAATCTACCTAATCTGCAAAACAACAACATCGAATTTTTTCTGAATAAAGAAGATATTGTTCTGGAAACAGCTCAGCAAATTATGAAGGATTTTGGCATGTTCGGTATTGAAATCACCTTCTCCGGAAATGTTGAAAACGCCTATCACGAATTACACGAACAATTGATCAATCAGATTTCGGTATACCTCGACCGCGATTACAGCCGCCTGATGGCCGTTTTATACCAGGTTGACATTACCGAACAGGAGATTGCTAAGGCTCACCGCGAACTGCCACATTACAACGATTTGGAAGTATTGGCTCATCAGGTCATCTTCCGCGATTTGAAGAAAGTGTTGTTCAGGAGATATTACAAAGCACAATAAATATATTTGTAGATTAAATTCAGTTAGGCTATTACTACGAATTGAAAAGATTGCTGTATATTAGAGAAATGAATTTTTCCAATGGTGAAATTCATGACCATTCTGCTCTGAAATCAGTAATTAATATGTCAACAATAGCAGTAATATGAACCTGAGAAACTTACTAATATTCATATCTGTACTTTTATTCT
>JAUYTA010000338.1 GCA_030695265.1 Bacteroidota bacterium | reverse complement strand
AAAGATGTTCAAACTATTACTATATCCTCTTTCTGCTATTTACGGACTGATTGTTTCGATGCGGAATTTCATGTACGATTACAAATTATTTAAATCAACCGAATTTGAAATTCCTGTTATTTCAATTGGAAACATTACTGTGGGCGGAACAGGAAAAACCCCACATACTGAATATTTGGTTAATCTGTTACAGAAACAATTCCAGGTTACTACCATCAGCCGTGGATACAAACGGAAAACCAAAGGTTATCAGGAAGTTGAAGTTGACTCACTGGCTTCGAACGTTGGGGACGAACCACTTCAGATTAAAACAAAATTCAGCGATATTCAGGTTATCGTTGACGAAAGCAGGGTTCATGCCATCGAAAAGATTCAGAAACAGGATGCCGCAAAGTTACCCGACATTATTTTGCTCGACGACGCGTTTCAGCATCGGAGTGTTAGCGCCGGAATCAATATCCTGCTGATCGACTTCAATCGCCCGATTGACAAGGATCAGCTAATGCCAGTTGGCCGTTTGCGCGAATCGAGGTGGCAGATGAGGCGCGCCAACGTAATTATTTACACCAAATGTCCGCAGGAAATTACGCCCATTACACGACGAATTATCATGAAAGACGTGAATTTACGTCCCTATCAAAACCTGTTTTTTACGACCATGGTGTATGAGCCTCTCACCCCGGTTTTTCCTGAAGATGCTATCCCAACTCCCAAACTTGCTTCTGATAAAGTGAGCGTATTGCTCATTACCGGTATTGCCAACCCAGAGCATTTGCAAAAGTACCTGAGCAATTTTTCAGAAAATATTACCAACCTGAAATTCGCCGATCACCATAATTTTAATGCTTCCAATATTCAGCAGATTGAACAAAAATTTGCCGGAATTGAAGCCGAAAATAAAATCATTGTTACTACTGAAAAAGATTCCATGCGATTGAAAAACATGGATTTATCTCCATCACTAAAAGCAAATTTATTTTATATACCGTTGAAAATAAAGTTCCTCCACAGCGAAGGAAAAAACTTTGACGAAAAAATTGTAACCTATGTTAGAGAAAATAAAAGCAACCGCGACCTTCATAAACGAAAAAGTAAAAAGGTCAATTGATGCCGGAATCATCCTGGGTTCAGGGCTTGGCGGACTGGTAAACGAAATAGAAGTTGAACTTACAATTCCTTACAGCGAAATCCCAAATTTCCCGGTTTCTACTGTTGAAGGACATTCAGGAAAACTGATCATCGGTAAACTTGGCGGCAAAACCGTACTGGCCATGCAGGGCCGCTTCCATTACTACGAAGGTTATTCGATGCTGGAAGTGACTTTCCCCGTTCGTGTTATGAAAATGATGGGCATCAATACGCTCTTTGTTTCGAATGCTTCCGGCGGGTTAAACCCTGATTATAAAGTTGGTGATGTAGTAATTATTTCCGACCACATTAATTTCTTCCCCGAACATCCACTTCGGGGAAAAAACATCAATGAACTCGGAATCCGCTTCCCGGACATGAGCCAATCGTATGACCAGCATTTGCGCAACAAAGCGAAGGCAATTGCTTTAAAAAACGGCATCACTGTGCGCGAGGGCGTTTATGTGGGCGTATCGGGCCCAACTTTCGAAACTCCTGCCGAATACCTGATGTTCCGCCATTTGGGCGCCGACATTGTTGGTATGTCAACTGTTCCCGAAGTTATTGTTGCCCGCCACGCCGATATGACCGTGTTCGGCATTTCGATTGTGACCGACAGCGGCGTTCCCGGCCAGATCGTTGAAATATCGCACGAAGAAGTTCAGGAAGTAGCCATGAAAGCTGAACCAAATATGACGCTGATATTAAAGGAATTGGTTGCAGGTCTCCGGTAACAGAAGTTTCAGGATGTGGGTTTTCTCGCATCCGCTGTTTTCTTATAAAGAAAGTTTTAATTTTGCCAATGATAATTCAGATAACCCAAATTTTCAACCCATGAACAAAAATTCAATAACCGTGATTGCTCTTGCAATAATTTTATCGTCGTGTGCAGGTGGCGGACAGAAAACTGCCGAAAAAGAAACCGCCAAATTTACCGGTGCTGCCGGCGAAGTAAAGCTGATGACCCTCGATCCCGGTCATTTTCATGCTGCACTCATCCAAAAAACAATGTACGAACAGATCGATCCGACTGTTTTCGTGTATGCTCCTGAAGGTGACGACTTAACCCAGCATCTGGCCCGCATCGAAGGATTCAACACGCGCGCCGAAAGTCCAACGGCATGGATCGAAAAAGTATATACAGGTAACGATTACTTCGAAAAAATGCTGGCTGAAAAACCCGGAAACGTGATGATGGTTGCCGGAAACAATGCCAAGAAAACCGAATACATTCAGAAAGCCATTGAGGCTGGCCTGAATGTTTTTGCTGATAAACCAATGGTAATAACTCCTGAAGCTTTTCCAATTCTGGAACAGGCTTTCAAAACGGCTGAAGAAAAGGGAGTTTTACTGTACGACATCATGACCGAGCGTCACGAAATCACTTCCATCGTTCAGCGTGACCTGGCCAATAATGCGGAGGTTTTTGGAGGGTTGGTTGACGGAACTCCCGAACAGCCTGCCGTAACCAAGGAAAGTGTTCATCACTTCTCAAAAATGGTTGCAGGAAGCCCACTGAAACGTTCTGCATGGTTCTTCGATACCGCACAACAAGGCGAAGGAATTGTGGATGTTACTACTCATTTGGTTGACCTTGTTCAATGGGGCGCTTTTCCTGAAGTAATTCTGAACAAAACAGATGTTGAGATGATTTCAGCAAAACGCTGGACCACAGACCTCACTCCCGCTCAGTTCGAAAATGTAACATCGCTGAAAGAATTCCCCGAATTCCTGGCAAAAGATGTTGCTGACAATAAATTGAAAGTTTATTCGAACGGCGAGATCGTTTACAAGCTAAAAGGAAAAGTCGCCAAAGTGTCTGTCATCTGGAACTTTGAAGCTCCGGCAGGTACTGGTGACACCCATTACAGCATCATGCGCGGCAATATTTGCAATGTGATGATCAGGCAAGGCAAAGAAGAAGGATACAAGCCAACCGTTTACATTGAGGCCACAGCTGCCAGCGATTTGACGGCCTTCGAAGCTAACTTAAAAAAAGCGGTTGAGCAGGATATCGCCGCTAATTTTGCAGGACTTAAGTTGAACAAACTAAGCGATAAACTCTGGACAGTAGAAATTCCTGCCCAATACAGTGTTGGCCACGAAGCCCACTTTGGACAGGTAACCAAATTTTATCTGCAATATCTGAAAGATGGCAAATTACCCGAATGGGAAGTTCCAAATATGATTGTCAAATACTATACAACTACAGAAGGATTAAAACTGGCAAAACAGTAATCACAATATAAATTAAACGAAAGGCTATCTGTATTCAGGTAGCCTTTCGTATTTTTAGAAAAATAATTTGGAAATGAAAAACCGTATTAAAATCATTCAAGGCGACATCACCAAACTCGAAGTGGATGCCATTGTGAACGCAGCCAACTCGTCGCTGATGGGCGGTGGAGGTGTGGATGGTGCGATTCATCGGGCAGGCGGTCCGGTGATTTTAGATGAATGCCGCGAAATTGTTGCCCGTCAAGGTCGATGCGAAACAGGCAATGCAGTCATCACTTCAGGAGGAAATCTTCCGGCGAAATATGTTATTCACACTGTTGGACCAGTTTGGAATGGAGGAAGCAACAACGAAGCTGATTTGCTCCGGAATGCCTATTTGAACTCCCTGAAATTAGCGGTAGAAAACGGCATTGAAACCATCGCATTCCCAAATATCAGCACTGGAATTTATGGATTTCCGAAGGAAAAAGCTGCACAGATTGCGGTAAAAACTGTCACTAAATTTCTATCCGAAAATGAGCAAATCAAAACGGTTTATTTTGTTTGTTTTGATCATGAGAACTACGAGTTGTATAAATTTCTTCTGAATTTGTAGTTGCCGGAAAATAACAATCTGGCGCAAAATCCCCCAATCTGTCGATAAAATCGCCCCAAACGTCTATTGCATTTTAGAAGCTGCTCAGCCCGCAGTAGTTTCGGTTCAAAATAGCAATAGAAGCCATGAAAACAATTCAAACAAATTTAATGATTGCCGGTTTCCTGATTCTCTTTTCAGGATTTACTGGTAGCGCACAAAGCAAAACCTGGACACTGGAAGAATGCATCAACCATGCGTTGAGCAAAAACATTCAGATTCAGAAAACAGGACTGACCAATGACCGAAATCAACTTTATTCCGACCAGGCTCAGGCCAACCGTTTGCCTTCGGTGAACGCCTCGGTTCGCGAAAACTTTAACTGGTACAAAGGGTTCGACGCTACAACCGGCTCGTACGGAAGCAGTAGCGGCGCGAACAGCACCAATTATTCGCTGAATTCAAGTGTTTCTCTGTACAATGGACAAAAGCTGACCAACAAGATTAAGATGGCCGAACTCGATTTACAAAGTGGACACCTTTATTCAGAAACGGTAAAGGAATCGGTCGGGTTAAATATCCTGAATGCCTATCTGCAGGTTTTGTATGCCTATGAAAGTGTAAGCAATGCTGAAAAGCAAATCGTATCAACTACCGAACAACTGAATCTATCGAAAGAGCGCATGGATTTGGGTGTTATTTCAATGTCGGACTATTTGCAGATCAAATCGGAACTGGCCACTGAAAAATCTACCCTGGCTTCAGCGCAAAGTCAGTTGGCAATGGGCAAAGTTACACTGATGCAACTGATGGAATTGCCTGTTGATGCAAACTTCGAAGTCAGTTCACAGAATCTGGACAGTTTGCTGATCGAATCAGCTACGCCTGATGCCCTGGAAATTTATAACCTAGCATTGGGAATTAAACCACAGATCAAAAATGCAGAACTGACCAAAGAAAGCGCCTTACTGGATGTGAAAATTGCCAAAGCCGATGCCCTTCCTAGCCTTTCGATGGATGCAGGTTTGTCAACCGGTTATTCGAGCCTGACTACCAACTCTGGTTATACCAGTCAGTTGCAGGACAAAGTAAATCCTTCGGTTGGGCTATCGCTCTCCATCCCGATTTTTCAGAAGAAACAGATTAAAACCAATGTTGCACTCGCAAACATCTCGGTCTCTGACGCTGAACTCGACGAGATCAATACCAGGAATGAGCTTCGCAAAAACATTGAACAGGCTTGTGCAGACGTAGTTTCAGCAGAAAGTCAATATACTGCCAGTCAGGAACAGAATCAATCTACCCAGGAATCATATGATGTGACTACCGAAAAATACAAACAGGGCTTACTCAATTCGGTCGATTTCCTGATTCAAAAAACCAACCTGATTACTTCAGAAAGCAAATTGTTGCAATCGAAATTCAACGTGATTTTCAGCTACAAAGTACTCGACTTTTACAAGGGAATTCCATTGACACTATAAAAAAAAGAAGCCCCCTAAATCCCCCAAGGGGGACTCCAGGAAAGCTCCGTATTTAGGTTATTCATTAATAGAAAAGACATAAATAAAAAAACATATCATGAAAAAAAGTATCATATACATCGGATCGGCAGTAGTCGTACTTGCCATTGGCTACCTGGCTTACAGATCGCTTGGAAGCGCCAAACAAACAGTTTCGTTCGAAACTGCAAAAATTGAAAAAGGGACGATTAGCAACACAATCACTGCAACGGGAACACTTGAGGCAATCAAGACCGTTGAAGTGGGCACGCAGGTTTCAGGAGTAATAGAAAAAATATTTGTTGACTTTAACTCACTGGTAAAGAAAGGTCAGTTGCTGGCTCAACTGGATGAAACACCGTTGCTGGCGCAGCTCGAACAAAGCAAGGCATCGGTTGATCAGGCTGAAGCACAGGTGAAATACCAGAAAGCAACCTACGACAGATACAAAGTACTGGCCGAAAAAAAACTCATAGCACAATCGGATTTTGACCTTGCCGAGTACAATTACAACAATGCGCTGGGTTCGTTGAGCAATGCAAAGTCGATGTACGACAAGAACAAAATCAACCTGTCGTATGCCCGGATTTATTCGCCAATCGACGGAATTATCCTTGACCGCGCCGTTGACGAAGGTCAGACAGTGGCTGCAAGTTTTAACACACCAACCCTGTTTACCATTGCCAACGATTTAACTCAAATGCGGGTAGAAGCCATGATTGACGAAGCCGACATTGGTCAGGTCCGTAACGATCAGCGTGTTGAATTTACAGTTGACGCATTCCCGTTACGGAAATTCTCCGGTTCGGTAACTGAAATCAGATTGCTGCCGGTTTCATCGGCCAATGTAATTACATACACTGTTGTCATCAATGCTCCAAATCCTGAAAAAGTTT
>JAUYTA010000313.1 GCA_030695265.1 Bacteroidota bacterium | reverse complement strand
GAACACCATCAACAATTAATAAGGGATCTCCACCGTTAACAGATGTAGCTCCACGACTTTGGAACTTAAATCCCTCATTTCCGGGACGTGGGGAATTTCGTGTCACCACCAGACCTGGTGTTTCTCCCTGTAGCGCCAGAGCGATATTGGTTATCGCCCTGCTTTCAAGAGATTTTGAAGTTACCTGCTCGACTGATCCGGTTAGAGTTGCTTTCTTCTGGGTACCATATCCTACAGCAACCACTTCCTCAATGCCGATGGACTCTTCAATCATGGTTACATTGATTTGGGTTTGGTTGCCAATGGTTATTTCCATTGTTTTCATACCGACAAACGAAAAAGCAAGTACTTTTCCGGTTGCAGGAACTTCTATTGTATAGGTACCATCAGAACCAGTAATGGTTCCAACAGACGTACCTTTTACTGATACTGTCACCCCCGGAACCGGGACACCAGTGTCATCAATTACCTTCCCTTTTACGGTTTTGCCTTGTTGGGCAAAAACCGTAGAAAACGACAGCATGATGATCAAAACCATCATGCCTACCGTTGAAAACAGCTTTCTTAGTTTTTGGCCGTTTCCGTAGGAGCATTCATTCAGATTTTTTTTCATAAATTTTAATTGTAAATGTTAAACATTAAATACAGTAATTTTAAGATTGCAGAGATTCAAATAAGATTTACCTTTTTCGAAATTTCAAATTTCCATGAGCCGATTTGATTTTTTGCTCATTGTAAACTTAAGGTTAAAATAGCGTGTCTTATTTGTTATTTAATGCTTAAAAAGTCCCATATTATTATTTGGGACTTTAGAAAATATGGTAGCAAACATCTGATTTTAAACATTTTTACTATTTTTTAACATGGATGTTAAAAAATGTTGGTTCCATTTTTTTTTGGTACCCGAAAACCCAACTTTTTGACGGAATATTTTTACAGAGAAAAGAAGCGAAGTGAAAAATTAAAGAAACTTCAGGATTACTTGAGATCGTTCAGGTATTCGGCGGGAGTCTTGCCAGTTTCATTTCTGAAGATCCGGTAGAAGGAGGTTTTAGAGTTAAACCCGCATTGTTGGGCAATTGCCATTAAGGTATATTTCTGAAAGGCCTTGTCCTCCAAACGCCGTTTAACTTCTTCAACACGGTATTTGTTCACAAAATCAGAAAAGCTTTGATTGAGGTACTGATTTAGCACCTGGGATATTTCGTGAATTGGATAATTTATCTCTGAAGAAAGATCGGCCAGTTTCAATTCGGCGTTCAGATAAGGTTTCTTTTCTTCCATATACCGTTTAAGTTCATTAATAATAAGCGTACTTTGGTTTCCTGAAATTTTTGAACCCTTATATTTTTCGAACTTCTGAGGTATTTCAATTACCCTTTTACCTTGTTTTTGCAACTTTTTGATATACTTTATCATTACAAATGCACCGAAAGATAAAACCAAAAGGAGAAATACAATAAATAATGGCGAACTGAATAATGAATGTTTAATAATTATCTTAAGCTCCGCATTATTGGGTGAGTTTTCGTCAGGATCATTTGAATTTCTAACCCTGAAGGTATAACTGCCAGGTTTCAACTTCTCGTAAAAAACCGTGTTATTGCTTCCATTATTCCTCCACTCTGTGTCAAACCCTTCCAGTTTGTATTGGTAATCGTTGTCAGCCGGATTGATGTAATTAAGCGCTGCAAACCGAAAACCGATACTATTCGACCGGTCATTCAACCGGATTTCATCAGTCGCCTCGATAGACTGATTTAATACGGTTCCAGACCCCGGACTAACCACTTTACCAAAAAGATAAAAGTCTGTCAACCTTATTTTTGACTTCAGGCTGGTAACAGCAGTCTCGGCAGGTATAAAATAAACCAGTCCCTTTTCGTTGCCAAAATAAAGTGTCCCGTCAGGAGAAAAATAAGTAGCAGCAGGCGTAAAAGCGAGACTCGGAAGTCCATCGGACAATGAGAATTTCGTAAATTTCAATGACTGGGGATTGAATTTGCAAAATCCTTTCAAAGTACTGATCCAATATTCTCCTGCACTGCTTTCAATAATTGCACATACAGAATTGTCGGGAAGTCCGTCTGTATCGTGGAAAGTTTTGCTCATGGTCAGTCCCTGGTCAACCATGATCAAACCACCCCGTTCAGTACATATCCAGATATTTCCGGCCTGATCTTCGTAAATATGATTGGTTTTAAAGTTGTTTACAGCCGTTTCGGGCAGTTCTACTTTCTCTAGCTTATCACCCACCGGAATAACAACGGAGGTTCCCAGCATGGTTCCCAACCACAGCCGGCCTTTGGAATCAAAAGTGATTTCGAATATCTCATCACACTTCAAGCCGCTGTTAAGTTTGTTATAATTGACAATGCTTTTGTCTTTCAGAGAATATTTATAGACACCGTTAAAAGTGGCAATCCAGAGATTTCCATCCTTGTCGGTTTCAAATCCGTAGGCATTCCCACGCAAAAACTGTTCTGAATCCAAAAATGGTTTGATTTTTTGTTCCCTAACTGAAAAGCGGCTGATCCCACCTCCATAAGTTCCAATTAGGATATCATCCATAAACGGATAGACAGAAAGGATAATATTCGATTTCAATCCAATTTTATCGTTTGGATCAGCCTGAAAGAATTTGGCTTCACCATTTTGGCTGATCTGTATAAATCCGTTTCGTGTTCCGAAATATTGAGAACCATTGGGTGCAAAATAGAATGAACGGATACTTTTATTTGCTTCAGGATAATCGGAAGTAACCGGGTGGAGCTTGAAATTTCCGGCAATACTTTTTGAAAAATTAACCCCGTTTGAATAGGTTCCGATCCAATAACGGTTGTTTTCGTCGAGATAGAATGAATAAATTGAATTTGAACTGATGGAAGCCGGGTTATTTTCCTGAGATTCGATACTTTCGACAATTCGGGTCCTGATATTGATCACTTTTAATCCACCGCCATCAGTGCCAACGAAAAGCCGTTCCTTGTTATCGCTGCCCAGAGTTAAAACAATTTTGTTGCCTGTATTTATTCCGGTCGAGAATTTTTTCGATGAAGGATCAAATTCAACAATGCCTTCGCTGCTTGTGCCTAAATAGATTTTATTGCCAATATTACATATAGATGTAAATGAGTTGAAAGCCTCTTCTGAGGAAGTATTAAAAAGGAAAATGTCGCTCTTTTTATCTGCCGCCGAAAACCTGACGAGCCCTGAAAGCGTGGACAACCAGCTATTCCCATGATTGTCGGTGAAAATGCCGGTAATACTGTTGGTCTTATTATTCCTGAGATCATTAAACAGGAAATGTTCGGATTGTTTCGTTTTTGTGTTGACAATGTACAAACCGTTCGTTGTACCAACGCAAAGACTGCTGTCGGGCATCATCGCCAAAGTCTGAACTGTAATATTGGCGCCGTTTATTTTAATCCTTTCGAACTTGTCGGAGGTTCTGTTATAATTGAACAAACCTGTTGAGGTTCCAACCCAAAGCTGTTTACCGTAATCTTCTATTATAGAGTAAACATTTTCCACTGTTTCGGGAAATTTCGAAGAATATGGCCGGATTTCAACACCATCAAAACGATCGAGCCCCTCCAAAGTACCAAACCAAATAAAACCGTAGGAATCTTTATAGATGGCCTTGACCAAATTGTTCGACAAACCGTCCTCGACCGAAAGTCTTGAAAATGAGAGGTTACTGGCCCTGCAGAAAAATTGAAGTGAGCACAATATAAAGATTAGTATCAGTTCCCGAAACCGGTTCATGTCGCTAAATAATTAAAACTAGCTAAAAGTAGTAAAAATTGCCAATCTCCTGTTTAACGATTTTAGATTTCTGATTTTTCAAATGGCAACGAATCAGTTCAAAAAGAACATAAAAAAGCCGCTTCAATTTCTTGAGGCGGCTCACCATGCTGAGTTTATAAAATTAATTCAGGATGCTGTTGTATTGTTCGTTAATTAAGTCGGGAAGATAGCTTGCAATCATTTCCAAAACCTTTTCGTTGCTTTCATGAAAACATGAACAGGAGTTTTTGATTCACCATAAGCAACTACCCAGCTTTTCTGGAAACCGGAATTCGGACTAAAATTCAGATCGGGGGAAATCTTATAGTTCGAATTAAAAGATTCTTCGTTTCCGGCCCAAACATTGATAGAAATCGTCGTAAAAACTACCAACATCACATAAACAAACAAATTTCTCTTTTTCATTTTATTTCTTTTTAAATTGTTAAAACCTGATTTTCGTTTCATTGAACGATGCAAATCTAGCAGGCTTTTCGTTCACAAAAACATAAAAAAATCAGCTTTTGGAAAGTGAGAAAAACCCGAAATAAAATTCAGAAGATATGCAGGTGTTGTGCGAAAATTTAGGATGCATCAGATCAGCTGATTTTAGTATAACATGGTTACTAAAGAGTTTTTCAGCAGACCCTGGGTAAAAGACTCAGTGGCGGGTCTTTTGTTGTTTCAGGGTTATTCAGATTGATATAAAATCGTATTTTTGTGTAAAACAACAAAAGAAATGATAGATCGATTGGTAATAAAGGGATATAAATCAATAAAGGATCAAACTGTAATCTTAGGTCCTATCAATATTTTGATTGGTGGTAATGGCGTCGGAAAGAGCAATTTCATTTCTGTCTTTTCACTTATCCGAAACCTTTATGAAGGCAATCTTGGAGAATATGTAATTGATAAAGGCGGAGCGGATAATTTTCTTTATTTCGGAAAAAAAACAACTCAGGAAATTGAACTGGATATTTATTTTGGAGATGTCAAAGAAAACGAATCAACAAACCGTTTTATCGTCGCGCTAAGAGAATCACAGGATTCCATCTATATAAAATATTTAGACACGGCATATTTTACTAATCATTGGTCAAAGAAAGAATATGAACGCAATGTAAAAGAATCTAATTTCAGGAACATAAATAAAGGACAGGCATTTTGGGTTAATAGCAGGCTTAAAGAGTTTGAAGTTTATCATTTTCACGATACGGGGGATAAATCGCCGATGAAAGGGAAGTGTAATATTGATGATAACCGGCAACTAAAAAGAGATGGATCGAATATTGCCGCCTTCTTGTATTATATGCAAGAAAAACACCCCAAACATTTTATTCGGATCGAAAAAACGGTTCAGTCGATTGCTCCTTTTTTCGATCGTTTTGTATTAGCCCCCAATCGCTTAAATGAGGATCAGATTCAGTTGGAATGGAGAGAAATTGGAGCTCCTGATTCTTATTTTAATGCCTATCATTTATCTGACGGAACCTTACGTTTTATTTGTCTTGCAACTTTATTAATGCAGCCAGAACCGCCTAAAACAATCATAATTGATGAACCTGAGTTGGGTTTACATCCTGTTGCAATTAACAAACTGGCCGGATTAATCCGTAAAACATCCAAAGAGGTACAAATCATTATCTCATCGCAATCGGTGAATTTGGTTGATAATTTTGAGCCAGAAGATATCATTATTGCCGACAGGGAAGATAAGGCCACTGTGTTTAAACGTCTTGATCAATCTGCATTAAAATTATGGCTTGAAGCGTATAGCCTCGGGGAGGTTTGGGAAAAAAATATCATTGGTGGTCAACCTTTCAATCGTTAAAAATGAAGCGTCTTGTTTTTTTAGTTGAGGGTGACACCGAACTATTGCTAATCAACAAGCATGTTATCCCTTTCCTGTATTTAAAAGGTTTTAGCAACTCCATGCAAGCCCAAAAAATTGTTACTAACCGGAAAATGAATAAAAAAGGTGGCGTAATAAATTACGAATATCTTAAAAATGATATGCTCCGTGTTTTGGCTCAGGGGAATGTCATTGTTACTACTTTCCTCGACTTTTTCAGATTACCAAATTCATTTCCGGGCTATACTCCGGAATCAGGTAAAGTAGAACTGATTGAATTCGCCGTTTCACAAGACATGGGAGAAAATCCCAATATTATACCGTATATTCAATTACACGAATTTGAAGCGCTACTGTTTAGTGATATTAGTGGTTTTGAAATTGTTGTTGATAATGAAAAAGAAATAGCTAAATTGGCAGCTATTATTCAAAAGTATGATAATCCTGAAGATATTAATAACAGACCGCAAACAGCGCCATCGAAGCGACTCATAAACATTTTTGGCTATGAGAAAGTCGCTGATGGGGAACTAATAATGGATGCATTGGGCATTGAAACGATGATTTCAAAGTGTCCTCGTTTTAAATCGTGGATTGAAAAGATCGGGTTTGCATTAAATCAAGATGCTTTGCACCAATAATTCATTTTTCACTTTTCCTCCACCCATTCCAAAATATCGCCAGGCCGGCATTGCAGCAATTTACAAATAGTTTCGAGTATACTGAGCCTGTTCACTGTTCGTAAGTACCGGGTTTTGCTGTGCTATTTGTTCATAAATCAATCGCAAAAAGTCTTCAGTACATTGGTCGCCCCGCGAACCACCGTCCTTCTGAACTCGCTATATAAAGATTATTTGTATTTTTGGTTCTTTTCCCAGAGCTTACAAAATGTCCAAATTACTAGTTTTAAGGCAAAAATTAAATTTAACCCAAGAGGAGTTATCTGAAAAATCTGGTATTTCGGTACGTACTATCCAACGCATCGAAGCGGGTACAAGCCCTCAGGGATATACACTAAAAGCATTGGCCAACGCCTTAGGGATAGATGAGTCTGATCTGCTTGACAACATTGAATCAAATTCATCGGATAATAGTAAATGGCTAAAAATAATTAACCTTTCGTCTTTGGCTTTTATGTTAATTCCCCTTTAAATATTGCAGCTCCATTACTGATAATGTATATAAAAAAGCAGTTTACTCCAATTGCCAGGCAAATTGTTACCATTCAAATATTGATGACGCTGTTGGCCATCTTATTATTTTTAATCCCCATTGTGCTTAACGACTGGTTTTCTATAAGGAGTAATTCACCTTGTTAATACCTATTGATTATTCTGATTACAAAAGCTACCTGGATGAAATGTCAAAAAGAAAACCTTAGAAGAACAAAAACAGTCGCTTATTCAAACTGCTTTATAAATTAAAATGATTCCAAAAATCGAAGTTAAGTTTCTCTGTCTTTGGTTCTAAAATAAAAATCGAAAAAGGTTTGGTTTTGTGAGTGTAACATTATAAATTTACATACTCCTTTAAGAGAATCATTCTTATATAATAAATAATCAACAGTGAAATCTTCAGAAGCCAGAAATAAATTGATAGAAAAGGGATTACGAATTACCCCTCAGCGACTTGCAATATTTGAGGCCATTCTTAAACTCTATAACCATCCAACAGCAGATGATATTGCGGCATTTATTAAGCGCGACTATCCGAATGTTGCTACTGGTACGGTTTATAAAGTTTTGGATTCGTTGGTTGAAAACGGATTGATAAAAAAGGTGAAGACTGAAAAAGATGTAATGCGGTACGACGCTATTCTTGAAAACCACCATCATTTGTATTGCGCCGAATCTGACAGGATCGCAGATTATTACAACGAAGAAATCAATAACTTACTTACCGAATACTTCAGGCAACATGAAATTCCGGATTTTAAAATTGGGGATATCAAACTTCAAATAATTGGTAAATTTTTAAATAAAACCAGATAAACCCATCATTTATTAACTAATACACATTAAAATGGAAGACAACTCAAACAATGTCAGCAAATGCCCGGTAACCGGAGCTACTGGTAAACACAGTGTTGGTGCGAGCGGTACAAAAAACCGCGACTGGTGGCCAAATCAGTTAAAATTAAACATCCTGCGACAACACTCTTCTAAATCTAACCCAATGGGTGACGATTTTAACTATGCTGAAGAATTCAAGAAGTTGGATTTTAAAGCTCTAAAAAACGACCTTCACAAACTAATGACCGACTCTCAGGAATGGTGGCCAGCCGATTTTGGTCATTACGGACCGTTGTTCATCCGCATGGCATGGCACAGTGCAGGCACCTACCGTACAGGCGATGGTCGTGGAGGAGCTGGGGGCGGCCAGCAACGCTTTGCCCCGCTAAACAGCTGGCCCGATAATGTCCAACTCGACAAGGCGCGCAGACTGCTTTGGCCGATCAAACAAAAATATGGTAAAAAAATTTCATGGGCCGACCTGATGATTCTTGCCGGTAATGTAGCCCTGGAATCAATGGGGTTCAAAACCTTTGGATTTGCCGGAGGACGCGCAGATGTTTGGGAACCGGAAGAAGACGTTTACTGGGGTTCAGAAGCCAAATGGTTGGAAAATGACGAACGTAACCTTGACAAAACTGAAGTTGACAATCCGCTTGCTGCCATTCAAATGGGCTTGATCTATGTAAATCCGGAAGGACCAAACGGAGTTCCCGACCCTCTTGCGGCGGCTAAAGATATTCGCAACACGTTTGACCGTATGGCTATGAATGATGAAGAGACCGTGGCGCTTATTGCCGGGGGGCATACCTTTGGAAAAACCCACGGAGCCGCAGATGCAGCGCATGTTGGACCTGAGCCTGAAGCTGCCGGCATCGAAGAACAAGGCCTTGGCTGGAAAAGTTCGTTTGGTTCAGGAAAAGGAGGCGACACCATCTCAAGTGGATTGGAAGTCACATGGACACAGACTGCGTCCAAATGGAGTTTTTACTTCTTCGAAAACCTCTTTAAATTCGAATGGGAACTAACCAAAAGCCCGGCTGGCGCTCATCAGTGGATCGCAAAAAATGCCGTTGAAGACATTCCTGATGCCCACGACGCATCCAAAAAACATCTGCCAACAATGCTCACTACCGATCTTTCATTGCGTTTCGATCCTGCGTATGAAAAAATTTCCAGACGTTTCTATGAACATCCCCTTGAATTTGCCGATGCCTTTGCCCGTGCCTGGTTTAAGCTGACTCACCGCGATATGGGACCACTCCCTCGCTATTTAGGCCCTGAAGTCCCCAAAGAAGAACTGATCTGGCAAGACCCTATACCTGCAATGAATCATGCGTTGATAGATGAGAATGATATTGCCGGACTTAAAGCTACGGTCTTAAATTCAGGGCTTTCTGTATCCCAGTTGGTATCTACTGCATGGGCTTCGGCTTCAACTTTCCGGGGATCCGATAAACGAGGTGGCGCCAACGGTGCCCGCATTCGTCTTTCTCCGCAGAAAGACTGGACAGTCAATAATCCAGCGCAACTGGCTAAGGTTTTAGAAAAACTGGAAGGTATCCAAAATGAATTCAACAGTGCTCAAACCAACGGAAAAAAGGTTTCTCTGGCCGACCTTATTGTATTGGCAGGATGTGCCGGCGTTGAGAAAGCTGCAAAAGATGCAGGTTTTAATGTAACTGTTCCCTTCACTCCGGGGCGCATGGATGCTTCGCAAGAACAAACCGATGTGGAATCTTTCGCAGCGCTGGAACCCGCAGCTGATGGTTTCCGCAACTATTTAAAAACAAAATTTACCATTTCAACCGAAGAATTATTGGTTGACAAAGCCCAATTGTTAACCCTGACCGCTCCTGAAATGACAGTTCTGGTGGGTGGAATGCGCGTGTTAAACACCAATTTTGACCATTCCAAACACGGAGTCTTTACGAATCGTCCGGAAGTTTTGACCAACGATTTCTTTGTCAACCTGCTCGATATGAGTACGGCCTGGATGCCAAATTCTGAAACCAAAGAGACATTTGACGGACGTGACCGCAAAACAGGTGAAATAAAATGGACCGGAACCCGTGCTGATCTTGTCTTTGGTTCAAACTCAGAGCTGAGAGCCCTTGCCGAAGTTTACGGAAGCACTGATGCTCAGGAAAAATTTGTGATGGATTTTGTTGCGGCCTGGAACAAAGTTATGAACGCGGATCGCTTTGATTTGGCTTGATTTTTCCAGATTATAAAATTCTGGTTGACAACCAATAACGCTATTTTGGCCAGCACGATAAAGAAATGGAAAACAGCAAAAGGGTGGAGCATAAACTTCCACCCTTTTTATTTGGTTCGTTGCAGGTTGCACCTATTTTGTAAAATAGCTCACAACTTCATCGCCTTTCTGCAACGAAATTGATTTGAACCCTTTGTCTTTCAGCATATCAATAATGGGAGCAGGAACAAAGGGTGTTTTTATTTCGAGTATTTCACCCTGTTGAAGTTCTTTAGCCAAAGCAAGGATTTCGGCCATCGGACTTCCTCCTGAATTAATAATTGGTGAAGCATCGAATTGCGTTTTAACTTGAGCTTGGTTGAACCAATAAGGTGGCGAAGTTACAAGATATTGGGCATCTTCAGATTCGTCGCCAAGCATGTCCTGTCCTACTTCTTTCCGCAATCGGTTTACCATTTCATCAACTTTCAAGCCTCCCACAATTGCGGCTTGTTGCAACGAAGCCACACGGGCAACTGTTTTCCGGAGGATTGGGTTTTTGAGTTTGGCAAACGATGGAGATAATTTGATCAAAATATCTTCCAACTGGGGAAAAGCATCCAACAGTTCACCAACCTTTGTTTTTGGCGAAATAATAAGTTTGTGTTCACTCATAATTCTTCTTTCTTAGTGTACGACAGCAGACGTTGGTCTCCTTCCAGCTTTCGCAACTGGGTCAAGTCTTGTGTAAATTCAATGGTACCCAGGTAATCCCCCTCTTTACCGCGCATGGCAAAGTATTCAATGTAAATAAACCGTCCCTGAATATTGATCCAGAATGCAGCGCTGCTCTCTTTTCCACTTCTGAAATCTTCTATAATCTGGTCAACTACATGAACGCTTGACGGAGGGTGACACATGCGCACATCGCGACCCAGTATAGCCCTGTTGCGGGTGAAAATGCGGTTGGGACCGTGACTGAAAAATTTTACTTTATCATCTTTATCCACGAAAGTAATGTCAATGGGGAGGGTCTTAAAAAGGGATTCCAACTCTTCCATACCAAAACTACCTGTCGTGAGCTGGATTGAATTTTTTGTATTATAAATAACCTCACCAGTTGTTATTCCTTCCGGTTTCCATTCGTCCTGCGGATCATAGAGGCAATATCCAAACTCCATGGTTTGCTGATCAACAGCATACCAATCTTCATCGGTTAGTTTATCCATACACATGGGTAAAAGAATTTCCTCCTCTTTCATAATCATGTCGGGGATTGACCTTACTGCCGGGAGCAAAATCATATCAGTAACTATTTGGGCTTCTTCAACTGTAATGTTTCCAGATGCGGAAACAACTGTGATTGCAGCTTTTAACTTTTCCCTTATTTCATCGTGTTTTCCCCACATCACTTTCGGAGGACCGGTTATCTCATATTTTTCCAGAAACGGGAACCGCAGGTATTCTTTGCGCAGGTAATGCTTGTCAACATCCATCAACTCGTTAAAGCGTCCGTGAAGTTTCAGAAAAAGATCTTTCATCTGATCATCCTGCAGGGATGGAATCTGACCAAGTAATTGCTCAATGGCGTCAGCCACTTCTTCAAGTTCACGGGTTTCTTTCCTGAAGGTATCAACCGGATGACCGGGAGGAACAGGTTTGGCATGGCTTTGATCTATGTGACCATCAAGTACCATGGAAGGGCATTGTACCATCGGGGTGCACGAGGCGATAAAAAAATATGGATATACCGAACAGAGGTACTACCAATTGTTACTAAAATATCAGGAAGGTGGTGCCCAGGCACTAATAGACAACAAGCCTGGTTCAGACAAGCAACCTGT
>JAUYTA010000311.1 GCA_030695265.1 Bacteroidota bacterium | reverse complement strand
ACAGGTTTCCGAACAGAACGGCATCAATTTCCTCTTTCAGCTCGTCTTTCTCCTTGATTCCGGCAATGTATTTAAAGTAAATCTTCAGTTTACAATCCAGATAAGTATTGATGGCGCTCGGACTCAGTTTACTTTCTGAATATTTCGAAATCAATTTCTGAATGTGCGATTCGCTGGTTTCAATTCTGATGGGTTCGTTGGTTGTACCTTTGAAGTTGAAACTCAGGTTTAGCTCTTCAATTTCAAACTCCGAATCGTATAAAAGCTGATATAAAAATCGACTCTTTTCTGACGACGCAATTCCTTCGGTGATCGAATTATACACAAGTACAGTTTTCTCTGACCGTTGAATCAGGCGATAAAAATAATAGGCATACATGGCATCGCGGTCCTCATAGGTAGGCATTCCAAATCCTTTCCGCAGATGATAGGGAACAAACGAGTGACCGGCTGCAATCCGTGGCAAAAAACCTTCGTTTGCCGAGAACAAAACAAGGTTTTCGAAATCGAGGCAGCGTGTTTCCAGCAAACCCATTACCTGTAAGCCCGTGAGTGGTTCTCCTTCAAACGGAATTGAAATACGCCGCAAACTCTGATCGAGCAAACGGTACAGGATTTTTACCGGAAAATCAGGCACATTCAATGCTTCCAGCGTGTCTTTCAAGCGCTGAACAGTGAGGTATGCCTGAAAAAGGTATTCAGATTCCAATTTAACCTGTTCATTTTCTGTACTGTCAAATTTCAGCGCAAGCTCTTTCAAAACATCCAGAAAATAATCGAGAATGTCCAGCCAGCTTTCAGGACGGGCAAATATTTTCCGGACAAACGGATTTAAATTCAATTCACCGATCTCCAGATAAACCTTGTTCCGTTTGTAAATTCCGGAGACAAACGCCTTTATTTCAGCATTGACAACAAACTGATGGTTTAGAATCGCCACCACCGGCTTGTGATAGAAAACAGGCGATGCCCCCGATTTGCGTATGTTCTTTTGAAGGCTGATCACCTGCGAAATAAAACCATAAACAGGCGTGTTCACAAATGGGTAGCCCATCGTGATATTTATATCGGCGAAGTTTTTGCCAACCGCCGAAATAACCGGAATCAGAAGGTTTTCATCAGCCAGCACAAAAGCGGTATTATCGAAACGGCTGTCGATTTGGAAGCTTTTAACGACCTGCGGAATATTGATCGCCTGCGCCTGGGTAATATTTCCCGGGACCGAAACCATTGTAATTTTGCGATTTTTGGGAGTCTGCGATTTTTCAGGAACAAAATATTTCGGTGCTGGAAAAGTAA
>JAUYTA010000309.1 GCA_030695265.1 Bacteroidota bacterium | reverse complement strand
TTAGTGTGAGAGAGGCCGTTCCCCAGCAGGGACGGTCTTTCTTTTTAAGTTAAATTGAATGTGTGAATTGTGTAATTTTTTTTTAAAGTTATATAACACATTTCGTTTCGGTTTTTTCCACCTTTGCACCGTAATTTTATTGGCTATATGGCTTTCCGTACTAAAAAACAATACATCTTATCAAAAGGGCTTGATGAGTATTTCAAAGGGGTTCACAGCGCCTGGAAATTTACCGGCCTTTTCTTTAAAGAAGTATTCAAAAGACCGTTTCATCTTCGAGAGGTGATTAATCAGAGTTTCGAAATCGGGTTAAAATCCTTGCCGTTAATTTCGCTTACCGGTTTTATTGTCGGTATTGTTTTTACCAAACAATCGCGGCCTTCGCTGGAGGATTTTGGTGCAACATCTTGGCTTCCTTCTTTAATCGGGATAGCCATCGTAAAAGCGCTTGGGCCACTGGTAACCGCTCTTATTTGTGCCGGAAAAGTTGGCTCGGGCATTGGCGCTGAACTTGGTTCGATGAAAGTTACCGAACAAATAGATGCGATGGAAGTATCTGCCATCAATCCGTATAAATACCTGGTAGTTACGCGGGTGCTGGCAACAACAATCACAATTCCGGTGCTGGCTTTGTATTGTAGCTTTGTAGCGTTGTATGGTTCTTATTTAAATGTACACGCCGAAGAAACCAGCAGTATGATCAGCTTTTACCAAAGTGCATTTAAAACCATCTCCTTCCTCGATATTTTCACATCGGTAACCAAATCAATTGTTTTTGGGTTCACCATTGGCATCGTCGGAACTTACAAGGGTTTTAATGCAACACAGGGAACCCGTGGCGTTGGCCGCGCAGCAAATCAGGCTGTAGTGCTTGCCATGTTCCTTATTTTTATTGAAGAAGTACTTATTGTTCAGGTGGCCAATTGGTTCAGATTTTTTTGAGAAATGAAAGAGCTACATAATATTATACACAAAGAGGAAACTGTTATTTCAATCACCGGATTGCATAAATCGTTTGGTGATCTGGAAGTTTTAAGAGGTGTTGACTTTAACCTTTTTAAAGGCGAAAATGTTGCTGTGCTCGGAAAATCGGGTACCGGAAAATCTGTTTTAATTAAGATTATTGTAGGATTACTCACGCGTGACCAGGGTGAAGTGATCGTACTGGGACAACATATCGATCAGTTGGTCGGCAAAGAACTGGACGCTTTGCGCCTGCGAATCGGATTTTCATTTCAGAGCAGTGCGTTGTACGACAGCATGAATGTTCACCAAAACCTGGCATTTCCGTTAATCATGAATAGGAAAACGATGTCGAAGGCAGAGGTTGACTATGCCGTTGATGAAGTTTTGGTTTCAGTAGGTTTGGCCAATAAAAACAAACAAATGCCTTCCGATCTTTCAGGAGGACAGCGCAAACGGATAGGCATAGCCCGCACCTTAATCCTGAAACCGGAAATTATGCTGTACGATGAACCAACATCGGGCCTCGACCCCATTACAAGCGCCGAAATCATCGACCTTATCAATGAAGTTCAGGAGAGATACAATACCAGCTCTGTCATAATTACACACGACCTTACCTGTGCAAAAAATACTGCCAACCGGATTGCCATGTTGCACAAAGGGAGGTTTTTAAAAGTCGGAACCTTTGATGAAGTTTTTGGCAGCGAAAACGAACAGGTACAAGGTTTCTTTAATTACAATTTTATACAATAAAACGATGAACGAATCACCAAATAAACGTGCAGTCATAGTTGGCATTTTTGTTTTTATAGGTTTAATATTTTTTTTAGCCGGAATACTTATTGTTGGAAACCTCCGCGAAACTTTTAACCGGAAAATGGAGCTGGTTTCCCTTTTTGACGATATCAGCGGTTTGCAGCCGGGAAATAACATTTGGTTTTCGGGTGTTAAAATAGGTACGGTAAGTAGCCTGAATTTTCACGGCAAATCGCAGGTGGAAGTAAATATGAATGTTGCCATCTCAGCACAGAAATACATCAGGAAGGATGCCAAGGTTAAAATTAGCAACGACGGTTTGATTGGGAATAAAATTCTGGTCATATACGGTGGCACCGATGCATTTGCCGAGGTACAGGAAGGCGACACGCTGGAAGTTGAGAAAACTTTTACCTCTGAGGATATGATAAATACCGCTCAGGAAAATAACAAAAACATTCTGGCCATTACCAACGATGTAAAAGCCATCACTAAAAAGCTGGCTGCCGGTGAAGGATCGATCGGTAAAATGCTCGACGACAGTTTGATGTACACAAATATCAATGCCACCATTGTATCGCTTCAGAAGGCTTCGGCAAAAGCACAGCAAATGCTCAATTCACTGGCCGATTTCAGTTCAAACCTGAATAAAAAAGGTACACTGGCCAACGAACTTACAACTGATACTGTGGTCTTTAAATCGGTTAAAGCTTCGGTTTTGCAATTGCAGCAAATGGCCGATACTGCAACTGCGTTTATTGCCAATATTAAACAGGTTAGCAGTAACCCAAATACCGCCATCGGTGTAATGATGCACGATGAAAAGTCGGGAGCGCGCCTGAAAGAAACAATAAAGAATCTTGAAAGCAGTTCAAAAAAACTGGATGATGATCTGGAAGCAGTACAGCACAATTTTTTGCTGAGAGGTTTTTTCAAGAAGAGAGCAAAAGAGGCCGAAAAAGATTCAATTGGTAGATAGTCCCTCAGCAAAAAAAGCAGCCCATAAACGAATAACTGGAGAATACGGGGAGAAAGTTGAAGGCGATGGTGAATTTTAAAATCGAAATGTTTCGTGCCTACGGCACTCAGGACTTAGTGGTGGAGATTTCTGTCCGTCACATGAATGTGACGGCAAAGGATAATGCTCTAATCAGCGAAACAGCTTATTCATGTCGATATCCTTTGCCGTTTGCCTTCAGGCAACGGACATAAAGGCGACAATGAAAACCGTCCGCGCGAAAGCCTTTTTCAGGGCAAAATCCGCCTTCCGGACGGAAGAGCGTTGGTCTTTAAAGTAGTTACATAAGAAGCTTTGACTGACTCCCGTCTCCCGTCTCCTGACTTCGGACTCCCGTCTCCTGACTTCGGACTCCCGTCTCCTGACTTCGGACTCCCGACTTCCGTCTTCCCCCTCCTACCCAAAAGTGTGAATTATGCAAATTATTTCAAAAGTTATGTAACTCAATTTTAGGTTTATTGGCATAGCTTTGTATTATACCAAGTTATCCATAGATTGAAATGGCAAAATTTTTACCTGCTATAAAATTCTTTCCT
>JAUYTA010000304.1 GCA_030695265.1 Bacteroidota bacterium | reverse complement strand
TTGCTGTTTGTAGTTTCATTCTATAAGCTTTCATCATCTGATTTCTGAAAGTGTCTGTTATTTTGATTGTAATTCGTTTCATGTTTCAGTAGATTAAAAGGTGATGTCAAGTCCGAGCATAAAAGTCATTGCCGAAGGATATGTTCCCCAGTCGATACCGGCGGCACGGTCGCCTTCGTTTTTGGAGTTGTCACTTACGGTCATTTCAGGATCCAGTCCTGAATATTTGGTCAGGGTAAGCAAGTTGGTGCCCGAAGCATATAACCTTACCTGAGATAATCCGATTGCCTTCAGTGTTTTCTCCGGAATCGTATAACCGAGCTGAACGTTTTTCAACCTCAGGTAAGCGCCATCTTCCAAAAACCTGGATGAAGGCATTGCATTGTTTGATTTGGAAGTCCATGATGCTCTTGGCTGTGTGCTGGAAGTTCCTTCTCCTGTCCAGCGTTCGTCAAAATAGCGTTGTGTAACGGTGAAGCCGCGGTAAAAACCTTCAATGTCCTGATTCACCTGCGAATAGATTTTGTTGCCATAAACACCCTGGGCGAACACACTGATGTCGAAGTTTTTGTAATTTGCCGCCATATTAAGTCCGCCGGTCAGCCATGGAATTGCACTGCCCAAATAGACCCTGTCGAGGTTGTCAATTGTTCCGTCAGGATTATTGTCCTTGTATTTTACATCTCCGGGGCGAATTTTATCTCCCTGAAATGATGATAGCAAAACATCGGTTTCATTCTGGAAAATACCCTCCATTTCGAGCATGTAAAAAGAACCGATCGGATGCCCGACTGCTGTTTGTGTCGCATCGATACCGGATTCAACCCGTCCACCATAGAGTGGCGCATCCAGTTTGAGCACTTCGTTGTGTACAAAAGCAATGTTTCCACCGATTGAATAACCCCAGTCGCGTTTGGTTTTCCGGTATGTTGCTTCAAGCTCAATCCCGTTGTTTAATACTGAACCGCTGTTGATCCAGGCAGCTTCTGCATATCCGGTTGATGGCGGATTGGACGCCTTTACCAACATGTCTTCGGTTACTTTGTAATAATAGTCGATAGAAAATGCCAATGCACCTTTCCAAAATTCAGCATCCAAACCGCCATTGTACTGGTAGCTTGTTTCCCACTTCAGGTTTTCGTTGCCGAGCGCTGACTGTGCATAACCACTGTTGGAGATATTGCCAAATGCATAGTTGTAATAGGGAGAAATCCTGTCCTTATCAGCGTAAAGGCCAACATCCTGATTTCCGACACCACCATAACCAGCGCGAAGTTTAAGGTTCGAAAGCCACGAAACATTCTTCAGAAATTCTTCCTGAGACAAAACCCATCCGGCTGAAAGGGAGTAGAAAGTTCCCCATTTGTTATCGCCTGTAAACCTTGAAGAACCATCGCGCCTTAGTGTTCCTGACATGTAATACTTCTCTTTGTAATCATAATTGATTCTGCCGAAAAGCGACGCCAGTGTTGAGGCGTACTCGTTCTGGCTGCTCATCTTGATCCCCAATCCGTTCCCGATATAAATCAGTTCCTTTTGTTCGACCGGAAAATCCATGTCACTTGAGTAAAGGCCTTTTCCGCTTTTTTTAATGGCTTCGAACCCAAGCATAGCCGAAACGGTATGCGATTCACCGATTTGGGTGTCATAATTAAGCAGGTTATTCATCGATAGGTTTGCAATTTGCTCACTGCCAATACTCAGACCGTTTTTGGCATTGATACGATCTAAAGTTCCCCAGGTCGGTGAGAAACGGCGGCTGTACGAATTGCGGTAATCAACACCCACGTTGGTGGTAAATTTTAATTCAGGAGTTATTTTGGCAATGAAATATGCCTTGCCCAAATAACTGTCGTCGTTGCGGTTGTTGTCATTCAAAGCGCTCATGCCGATTGGATTGTACCCATCACCCAGGAACGAATCGTATTTCTGGGCACCAAAATATTCGGCAGGGCGGTCAACAAAAGTTCCGTCATCAAACTTTACAGGAATGGCCGGATTACGAAAGAATGCATATCTGACGACACTTCCGCCATTGCCACCTGCGCCATCACCCGAACTTCCAATCATGTCGTTGCTTGAAATTCCGGCCAGCATATTTACCCCGACCGTCAGCCATTTACTTGCTTCGGTATTGACATCAAGACGAACAGTTCCCCGGGTATATCCACTTCCTTTTACAATTCCCTTCTGATCGAAAAGCGAAGTGGAAATCATAAAATTGGTTGTTTCATTTCCGCCTGAAAGGGAAATTTCATGCGAATTGATCGGCGCCGGCTGAAGCAGTTCTTTCACATAGTTCACGTTTGAAAACTTCGCAGCATCATCAGGAGTAATCAGTCCACGGTGCAAAGATTCGGGCAGGAAGGCATTGTCGTTGGTGGCTGCTTCATTGTAAATGGTCACATAATCGGTGGTATTGACCATCTTCGTGAGGTTCGTTGCCTGCTGAAAGCCTGTCTGTCCGCGATAAGTGACTTTGGTTTTACCTTTAACTCCTTTTTTTGTTGTAATAAGTACTACGCCGTTGTTGGCACGCGAACCATAAATAGCTGAAGCCGAGGCATCTTTCAGTACAGTGATATTTTCAATATCACCGGGCGAAAGAATTTTAAGTGCGTCAGAAGTTGGAATTCCATCGACGATATAAAGCGGGTCGTTGCTCGAATTGATTGAACCTGAACCACGGATACGAACTGAAACACCCTCACCGGGAGCGCCAGTGTTTTGTGTAACCTGCACCCCGGCGGCACGACCCTGCAAGGCTTGTGCGACATCTGAAACCGGCAATGCAGTAAGATCTTTGTTGTTTACTTTGGCAACAGCGCCCAAAACACTGCGTTTTTTTACAGAGCCGTATCCAATCACAACCATTTCATTCAGCAAAATATCCTCCGGAACAAGCTTTACATCAATCACTGTGCGATCGCCGGTTATTTGTTCTAAGGAAGTGAAACCCATGTATGAATATACAATTACCGATTCGGCAGTCAATTGGTCCGATGCCAGACGGTACTTGCCGTCAATATTGGTAATGGTGCCTGTGGTAGTTCCTTTGATCATAACCGCCACGCCAATCAGGGTTTCTCCTGATTTGGAATCGCTTACAGTTCCTTCTACTGTTCGTTGCGCAAACAGCGAAAAGGTGGAAGAAATCAGCATCGTTAAGAAAAGTAGTCGTTTCATATTGTCAGTTTTGGAAGATTTTAGAATCTATTTATAAGCAATTACCACATTGCCGGCTTTTATTTTTGATCCCTCCGATGTCAGTTTTGTTCCGGAAGGAAGGACAACAACCAGTGCCGCCTTTCCTGCCGGCAAATTAATTTTCACCTTTCCTTCGCCTGCTTTTGCCAGGTATTTTTTCGAAACCACATCAAACAGATCTACACTTTTTTCTGAAGAATAGGTTACTGT
>JAUYTA010000300.1 GCA_030695265.1 Bacteroidota bacterium | reverse complement strand
TCCATTTTCCCCAGAATTCAGTTTGCCACATCCGGGTTTCGTTGCGGGTTTTAAATGGATCGATCAAATGCTGTACAACCTGCTTTTTGATGCGCTCGCCAATGCAAAAATCAATTTTTTCGCCCAGATAACCATTGATTTTAATATTGGCAGGAATTATGGATTCGAGTATATCGATTTTGGCAGGTTTTGGTTGTGCCAGACACAAAAACGGAAGCAGAAAAATGGAAATAAGCAGAAGTTGTTTCATTGGGGATTGGGTTTTAGCCGGTAAATTTACTGAGCAGGTGACTTAAAGTCACCTGCTCAGTAGCAAATCTATACTTTAGGCAGCGACCAAGGAGCGCGGTATTCGGCTTTGGTCATGGCATTGGCTTCGGGGTCGTTCAGGAATTCCTGTTTCTCTCCGTCCCAGTTCAGTTTTCGTCCTAAACGGTAGGCAATATTTCCCATGTGCGAAAAACGGGCAATGTGCGCGCCAATTTCAATGTCGCAATTGGGTTTGTTTCGGGTTTTGATGCAATCGAGGAAATTGGCCACATGCAAATCGAGACCTTTTCCGGTACCTTTTTGAATAGGCAAATCAACAAAACCTTCTTTTGCGCTGGTACTTTTGTTTTCGGCCATCACTTCCCATCCGCCACGATCAACGATGAGTGTACCGTATTCGCCCACAAATGCAACACCATGAGGACGACGTTTGAATTGCACCCCATCAATGCCAATGGTGTGATCCCATAAAATGCCGAAATCGCCAAAATCATACATGGCCATCATGGTATCCGGAGTTTCCATCGCATCAGTAGGAAAAGCATATTTTCCGCCTGAAGAGCTGATTGCTTTTGGAACATACTGGTTCATTCCAAACAAAGCATAGTCGAGCAAATGAACACCCCAGTCGGCCATCACTCCACCGGCATAATCCCAGTACCAGCGGAAAGATGCGTGAAACCGGTTTTTGTTGAATGGACGCGAAGGACGTGGCCCTAACCACATGTCGTAATCGACCCCGGCAGGTACCGGGCTGTCAGGAACTACAGGGATAGAACGTTTCCAGCCTACATACGACCAGGCACGAACAGAGCGGACACGCCCCAGGTTTCCGGCCTGAATATATTTAACAGCATCGAGCCAATGCGGGTCGCTGCGTTGCCATTGCCCAACCTGAACAACTGTTTTGTAACGGTTGGTAGCTTTCACCATCAGGTTACATTCTTCGATGGTGTAACCAAGCGGTTTTTCGCAATACACGTCTTTTCCGGCTTCGGCGGCATAAATCATCGGAATACAATGCCAGTGATCGGGCGTGCCAATAATAACCGAATCAATGTCCTTTTGCTCAAGTACTTTCCTGAAATCGTTGTAAAGAGCAGGTTTTTTGCCGGTCATTTTTTCAACTTCAGCAGCACGTTTTTCCATCACATTGCGGTCAACATCGCACAAAGCGGCACATTCCACATTGGGTTGCTTCAGGAATGAAACTAAATTACTCCAGCCCTGATTGTTGCATCCGATGAGTGCAACAGTAATCCGTTCATTTGCGCCTACGCATCCGGCATTCATCAGTGTAGGAAAAACACTCATAGCGGCAGCTACAGTGGTCGATTGTTTGATAAAAGTTCTGCGATCGTTGGTCATATTTAATTGATTTATGGTTTTTATCAGTGGTATTATAGTGGCTATAAAAATTTGCCCTAAAGGTAACCAATGAATGCACAATTAAAAAGGAAAAACTGGTATCAGTCAACATTTTATTGAAATGATTCTTTTAATGCACTCGATTGCACAATTTCAGGCAATTCAAATATTTTTTTTCAGTTAAAGATAAATATCGAACTACAATATTACTTTTAACCTCATAACATCAGACAATTCAGCAACTAAAAACCCGCATATGAGACCTTATATTTTAGCCGAAAACAATTGGAAAACAGTAAAAGATGAACACTATCAACTCGTTGTATTGCCTTGGGGAGCCACCGAAGCGCACAATTACCACCTGCCGTATGCAACAGATAATGTAGAAGCAGATGCAATTGCTGCTGAATCGGCCAGAATAGCATGGAAAAAAGGCGGTAAAGTGATTGTGCTGCCAGCAATTCCCTTTGGCGTAAATACCGGTCAGTTTGATGTGCCGCTCGATATGAACCTGAACCCATCGACACAATTTGCCATCCTGAACGACATCATCGAAACCCTCAACCGGCAGAAAATTTATAAACTAATCATTCTGAACAGCCACGGAGGTAACGATTTCAGGCAAATGCTGCGCGAACTGGGACTGAAATACCCGAAAATGTTTCTTTCGGAAGTGAACTGGTACAAGGTAAAAGATGCCAATACCATTTTCGATGATTTGGGCGAACATGCCGGTGAGGTGGAAACCAGCCTGATGCTTTACCTGAAACCGGAATGGGTTTTGCCGCTTTCGGAGGCTGGTGATGGCACCGCAAAAAAATACCGGTTTAAAGCCATGCACGAAGGCTGGGGTTGGGCCGAACGCCGCTGGACAAGCGTTACAAAGGATACCGGTATCGGCAATCCGGCCAAAGCAACTGTTGAAAAAGGTGAAAAATTCTTCAAACTCCTCACCGAAAAAATTGGGGAGTTTATGTTTGAAGTGGCTACTACTGATCGGAAAAATTTTTACGAATAAAAATTCATACATTTCAACTCACTGGGTGACTTCGAGTCACCCAGTAAGTAATTTAATATTCAGCAGATTAAGATGCGTATAATTTTCATTATTCTGGTTACATTTTTTCAGGCACCCGCCTTTGCCCAAACTTCCGAACCCATCTGGCCGTCCGAACTTAACACTGCCATGAACACGCAATACCTCAACGAATTAGAGCAGCAGGTTATTCACGAACTTAACAAAGTCAGGAGCAACCCGAAGCGCTATGCTGAAGTTTATCTGGAAGAATTGCGAAATAATTTCAACGGCAAACTTTTCACCTATCCGGGACAATTTACGGTCAGAACACAGGAAGGAATCAGGCCACTCGATGAGTGTATTAAGGTTTTGAAGAAAACAGATCCGCGGCCTACGCTCAGTCCCTCTGAAGGATTATCAAAAGCTGCGGCAGAATTGATGAGAGATCAGCAGAAATACGGCGGAATCGGCCACATTGCCCGGAATGGCTCAACTTCGCAAAAACGCATCGAAAAATATGGAGAATGGGATATTTGTTCTGCCGAAGATATTACCTACGGTAGTTTCGAAGCCCGTCAGATTGTGATTTTCCTGCTGATAGATGATGGTGTCCCGAATCGTGGACATCGCGAAAACATACTGAATCCCTGCTTTCGTTTTGCCGGTGTTGCCAATGGCAATCATCCCGATTACCAAACAATTTGCGTAATTGATTATGCCGGCGAATACAAAACCAGATAAGGTGAAAATGTGGCAGGCATTAATTAATCGAATGAAAACAATGAATTACGGTTTGGCTGAGAGTTTTTGAGTTATTAATTTCTTCTTTTCCCTTTTGCCAAGTTCTATTGTTATGTGTTCATCCTTATAGTCGGCGGTATAATTTTGTTGAGCTCTCAGACAAGAATCACCTTTCCCTGTATGAAAAACAGGATTGATAAACGCATAAAAGTTCTTTCGTGAAGCCAGACCCGACTTCTCCGGTTTTTCAAGATTTTCTTCAATCAGGTAATAAACCAGAAACCGAATTTGCGTATTACTTTCCTCATCATAAGTACCTGCTAATGCCAATGGCGTATGCGGATAAACAATTTGTCCTGGCATTACCATCCGGCTGCCTTTTTTTAATACATCATATCTTGCAAGAGTGCCATCGTCATGCTCAATAAGGATGGAATTTGATTTACTGCTAAATGAAACAGAAGCAGAAGGGTCCGGATCAAAACCATCCTTTATTTCAACAACCAATCCTTTTCTGGCAGAAAAAACGGTATCGCCTGCATCAACATTAAACTGAAAAGATATCCAGTTTTTGGGTTCAACACTTCCAAAATACCTTGCATTGAGGTTGATATGATGCTGCACCGTTACTGATTTCCCTTTTGAAACCGGCAACAAATACACAAAACCCGTATCGAATTTCGGATTTAACTGCCCCCTGATAAAGGTGTAACTATACGAAAATCCTATTGGTCTGTCAGGATTTATGGGCCTGATATTCAGTAGTTTTCCCTTTGTACTGACTAGAGTTCCTTTGAAAGATGCCGGTGAGGCATTTTCAAGTTGGTTGAACGTTAAGTTGAGGAAAAAACTTCCATAGTCGTACTTATCGAAAAAAAAGTCAACTGATTTATCTTCTTTCATTTCACTCGTAATATTTAACGAATAATTCTGACCGGCGCTATCAAAAAATGCAAAAAGTAAAATTGCAAAAAGATACCACGAAACGAAATCGGCTTTCATAATTGTAGAATTTATATGGAATTCTTAATAACATATAAAAGTACAATTATTTCCACACTATGAGTCTCCAAAATTCAATTCCAGAAAAATTTTTTCAGGAAAATTCACCCATTTCTTAAAATTACAATGAAAGTATTAACACAACTACGTGTTCGCCTTTCGTGCCGGTATTTACCATCGGAATTCGCATCCCATTGCACAAAACAGCATAGCGTTCTCCTGTTAATCCAATGGCTTTTACCTCAATTCGTTCAACCGAAGAATCGACAAAACGGGCAGTTCCAGAGCTCGACATCTCTTCGCCCAACACATTCCAGGGTTCAATGGCAGTGCGTAAACTCAGCTCTACATCTTTAAATTTCACCCGACCAATGTGCGGAAAGCGGAACTCGAAAAACGGCTCCAGCCAGTTGATGTCGAAAGCATATCCGGCTTCGTTCAACTGACTGACGACCGGGATCGGGCGTCACCATCAGTTTTTCGATGCGTTTGTCTTTTGGCGGTGCGTAACCTTCAATAATCACCGGAATCTGCAACTCTTCACAGGTCAACTCAATGGCTGCCAGCAAATCGAGGTAATGCTCAATCATTTCAACCGGTGGTAAAAACAGGTGAATTTTGCCGTCGCGTATTTCCGAAACCAGCGCTGTTTTTATCGTAAACGCATCGTAAAGCGGTTTGTACTCACTTTTTTCTTCCTTTTTTTCCTGAAATGGCAGATGTATTCCCTTGTACTTTTTCTCGTCTTCCTCTTCCTCCTCTTTGTATTCTTTCGGGAAAAGCATTTCTTCAGGAATGGAAAAGTCGTGAACTTCATTCGATCATTTTTCCACGCTTCCGTGAAAATCATCCAGTGCTTCCGATTCTTCGAAAGGACTGCGTTCTGCGGGTTTTGGCCGTTTCGATTCTGGAACCACAGGCAAAGAATCGAGCGGCAAACGGTAACCCATTTGCGAATTTCCGGGGATCAAAAACATCTTTCCACCGCGGAATTCCCATTCGCAGCTAATCCAGCCCTTTTTCTGATACGCCCACTGAAGCGGCAAAACGAATCCGGTCGGATCATTCAGGCCGCGATCCAGTTGCTCCATCATCGTCTTTCGTTCAAGCGAATCTTTCAGGTCGATATTCAGCGGATCGATATTGACCGGCAGTTTGCGCTCGGTCCACAAGTAATAAAACGCGTCTTCATAGCCCGGAACAATATTTTCGGGAGCCACACCCATTTTTCGGGTCAGCGTAGTCATAAACTGCTCCGCATCTTTAAAAGTATATCCGTAATTTTTGCTGAAATCGGCCAGCCAATTTTTGTTTTTCCAGATGGGCAGACCATCTTTCCGCCAGTACAGCGCCATTTGCCAGCGTGGGGTTGGTTCGCCGGGGTACCATTTGCCTTGTCCGTAATGAAACAGTCCGCCCTTGCCAAAACTTTCGCTGAGTTTGTGAATCAGTTTATTCGATAAAACTTTTTTCGCATCGCCATCGGCAGCCGTGTTCCATTGCTCCGACTCCATGTCGTCGATTGACACAAAAGTGGGTTCGCCACCCATCGTCAGCCGAACATCGCCTTCTTGAAATTTTGTGCCCACCTGATCACCCAATGCCATAATTCCGGCCCACTGCTCGTCGCTGTATGGTTTGGTTACACGCGGATCTTCGTGAATCCGAATTACTTCGTTGCTGTGGAAAAATGCCACTTCGCAGGGATCAATCGCTCCTGAAATTGGGGCGGCGCTAGACGGAGCCGGGGTGCAACACAGCGGAATGTGACCTTCGCCGGCTAGTAAACCGGAAGTTGGATCGAGACCAATCCATCCGACGCCGGGAACGTAAACTTCGCACCATGCATGTAAATCGGTAAAATCCTTTTCGGTTCCTGAAGGGCCGTCGATGGCTTTCTGGTCGGCTTTCAGCTGCACCAGATATCCGGAGACAAAACGGGCTGCCAATCCCAGATGACGCATGGTTTGCGCCAGCAACCAGGCCGAATCGCGGCATGAACCCAGCTTTTTCTGCAAAGATTCTTCACAGGTAAACACGCCGGGTTCCATGCGAACGGTATATTCAATTGCCTGATTTTAAACTGATAAACCTGCATTTGACTGATGTTTTGGCTAATGTATATCTTTGTTTCAATATTCTGACACATTGATTATTTAAATAACATTTAATTGACTTTTAGGTTTTATATATCCAGCTTTATCAACAAACAGTCATAAAACCAAATCTATATCTTTTGCCATTTAATATCCTAAATTTGCAGCTTCAAACTTTGAGACCGAATTTCATGCTTCAGAAAAAGAAAGAACAACCACAAGATAAACCGAAATTGCATCCGCGCAACAAAAATCGGGAACGCTATAATTTCAAGCAATTGATCGGGAGTTTTCCTGAATTGGCATCCTTTGTTAAGCCAAATCTTTACGGCGACGAATCGGTTGATTTTGCTGACCCGCAAGCCGTGAAAGCATTGAACAAAGCAATATTGCTGCATCATTACAGTATTGGTAACTGGGACATTCCTGAAGGTTATTTGTGTCCTCCCATTCCGGGCCGGGCGGACTACATCCATCATATTGCCGATTTTTTATGCCGCAATAACTACGGAAAAATCCCCAACGGGCCACAAATAAAATGCCTCGACATTGGCGTGGGCGCAAGTTGCATTTACCCAATCATCGGAACCACTGAATACGGATGGTCGTTTATTGGCTCTGATATTGATCCGGTTGCGATTGAATCCGCCAATCGGATTATTGAGTCCAATCCCGCCATTCAGGAGAAAGTAGAATGTAAACTGCAAACCAATCCGAAGGACTTTTTCTACGGAATCATCAGGAAAGATGAACATATTGATTTATCGATCTGCAATCCCCCGTTTCATGCCTCGGAGAAAGAAGCGCAGGCTGGTAACGTGCGGAAAATCCACAATTTAAATCCGGATAAAAACACTGAGCCAGTCTTGAATTTCGGCGGACAAAACCATGAATTGTGGTACGACGGTGGTGAAGAAAAATTCGTCAGGAATATGATATTGCAAAGCAAAAAATTCGCTGCGAACTGTTTTTGTTTTTCCACCCTGATCTCCAAAGAATCGAATCTGAAAAGCATTTACAAAGTTCTGGAACAAGTTGAAGCTATTGGAGTGGAAACCATTCCGATGGGTCAGGGAAATAAGATCAGCCGGATTGTGGCTTGGACTTTTCTGAACACCGAAGAACAAAACAAATGGAAAAATACGAGGTGGAAGACTGCGACTTCTAAATAATCGCTTTCCCTTAAAAAACTTTTTCAACTTCAGGATGCCTGAAACAATTTTAAAAGTGGCGATTTCGGCTCTCTTGGAATTCTGTTTGAGACCCACTATCAGGAACTTTTTTACTACGGAATAAAGAGTTGCTTCCTTTGCTCTCCTGCGGCAAGCAACAGGGAGAACAAGTCGTTGCGCGAGAAATCCTCCTGAAGCAATCTTTCCTGAAAACTTTTCATCGGCTACGAAAATACAAAATTATAAGCTCCCAATTCGCTGGGGTAATTTTTCCCGAAAACTGTTCCGTCTAAAAATAATTTAGGTTTTAACTATCAAAAGCTTCGCTGATTTGTTAACATCATAAAACACAAATTATGAACCCATTACCCGTTGAATATTCTGATTTTGGCCGGTCGTTTCTCCGGAAGCTGATCTATTTCGATGTTTTCTCGCATCCGTTGCTGGCAGAGGAAATAGTTGAGTATTGTGACTTACCCGGAATTGACAAAACTGAAGGAATGAATGTTCTGGAAGCTCT